>JAYZKF010000191.1:0-40637 GCA_036163755.1 Fidelibacterota bacterium | reverse complement strand
AAGATCAAATATACTCCCCCTCGTTACTGGCTTTTGGTTATCATAAGTATGATAACCAAAAGCTTTATGTAAAAATATCTGACCATCTTTTGCCGCGAGCACTATGCCACCAGGAAATGCAGAATCAGAAACTGCTTCTTCTAATAATCTATCTACTTCATCAATATTAACTGATATTTCTTCGGGACGAACTCGCTTTAATTCTTTACCAGGCAGCCAGGTCTCCTGTTTTTGAGGCCATTTTTTTGATTTTATTTTTAACCCATGACCTATCTTTGCAATTCCAGGTATTGTTACTGGAAGAATCCCCTTTATATCAGATTCACCCATCAAAGCACCTAAAAGTGCTTTTTGCATAATATCGCTGCCTTTATACGCACAGATATATACCGGTGCATCAGGAAAATCTTGAATCAAATATGGACTTCCAAAACTTGTTATAACAACTTTATTACTCTTCTCAACCAAACGCTTAATGAAATTTGCTTCAACATTTGGTAAAAATATATTGTCCTTCCATTCAACAGGATTTGCATAAGCATTTAATAAAACTAATGCATCTCTAGGAATTTGCTCTAAAATATGATTTGCAATAATTAAACTATCAGATTTATCAATTTGAAATGAATTTACTTTATAGCCGTTTTCACGAAGTTTGATTGTCACATTGCTTTCATTATGATTGTTTGGCCCATCGTATAAATCAACAACATAAAACTCCTCTGATGGATCTGGCTGTAAAGGCAGTAACATATTTTCATTTTTAACTAGCGTTATAGAATTTTTAGCTATTTCGTCGGCAGTGTTAAAATTAGATTTACTACCAATAGTTTTATGAGTTTGATCCATTGTTATCAAATTGGTTTTATGCAAATCCAGACGCTCTTTCATCTTCAAAACTTTCAATGCTGACTCATTAATTCGATCCTCAGTTATAATACCATCTTTTACGGCTCCCTCAACAACATCGATTGATTTTTTCATTTGATTATTTTGAATAACAATGTCTGATCCAGCTTTGATTGTTTCAATTAAAGCATAAGAGTCAGAATATTTTTTTACGATTCCCCCCATATCCATTGCATCAGTAATAATTACACCATCAAATTGCATCTTTGATCGTAATATATCTTGAATCCAAAATTTTGATAGAGTTGCAGGATCATCAGGATTTAATTGAAAATCAGGGGCATTTACATGAGCAACCATAATCGCATCAACACCTGAATCAATTGCATTTTTAAATGGAGGTAGCTCAATATTCCATAATCGTGATGAATCACTTGGGATCTGAGCAAGCGCAGAGTGAGAATCAGTTTCGGTGTCACCATGCCCAGGAAAATGCTTAGCAGTTGTCAACATACCATGATCATGAAGTCCTCGAATAAATTCTTTTGAATATCGATTAACAGAATCAGGGTCTTCACCGAAAGATCGAGTGTTAATTATAGGATTCTTGGGATTATTATTTACATCAACTACTGGAGCTAGGTTAAAATGTATGCCTACAGCCCTGCTTTCTTCTGCTGATATCCTACCTGCTTCATAAGCAAATTTTGGATTCCCAGTAGCAGCGATTGCCATCATAGGAGGCAACGTAACTGCGCCAGGATATCGACGTCCTAATCCCGACTCTATATCAGCTTCAACTAAAATAGGAACTTTAGATTGGCGCTGCATCTCATTTAACATGGTTAACGAGCTACCTGTTTCACCAAACCAAATATGTAGAATTCCAATCCCATCTGTAGAAATGAGTTCTTTAATCTCTTCCCATTCCTCGCTATTATAATTCAAATAATGCATATTCATTCTATAAACCATCATTTGGGCTATTTTTTCTCTAAGTGTTAGTCTTTTTAGCATCGATTCAGCCCAATTATCATTTGTTGCAAACTGGGTTGGACCGGCACATCCTGAAAAAAGTATAATTACACTAATTATGATTTTTTTAAATATCATAGCATAAAAATTAACTGAACTTCCCATATATGTCTTTAACTTTTCTTTAGAATTTCAATGAAATTTCAAAATCCAGATATATCAACCATGATTGGCCAAATGCTTATGGTAGGATTGCGAGGACACACAATAACCGATGTGTCTTCATTCTTTGAATCCATTGAAGGCTATACAATTGGTGGTGTCATTCTATATGATCAGAATATCACAACTTCACCCCCATCACTCCATAATATTAGATCTCCTAAACAGTTAATCAACTTTACAAGTGCGCTCCAAAAGCAAAGCGATATACCTTTATTGATAGCAATTGATCAAGAAGGTGGAAAAGTTAATCGATTAAAACCTAAATATGGATTCCCAGATTCTAAAAGTTGGGAGGAATTAGGAAAGATTAATGAGCTTGGTGTCACTAAAGAACATGCACAGCTAACAGCTAAAACACTTAAAAAGAATGGGATCAATGTTAATTTTGCACCAGTATTAGATCTATCAAATAACCCCGAAAGTTTTATAGCACAAAAAGAACGCTGCTTTTCAAAAGATCCAAAAAAAGTTATAGCGCACTCAAAAGAATTCATAAATGCACATTTAGATAATAATATTCTTACAGTAGGAAAACATTTTCCAGGACAAGGAAATGCTATAGGAGACACGCACAATAGATTTGTGGATGTTTCAAAAACTTGGAAATCAAATGAATTATTACCCTATAAAGAATTAATAAATAATAATTCATTAAATGCAATTATGGTTTCACATATTTTTCATAATGAATTAGATAAAAAATATCCTGCTACATTATCTAAATCAATCATACGAGATTTGCTTAAAGAAAAAATGGGCTTTGATGGTATTGTTATAAGTGATGACCCACAAATGAGAGCTATATCAGATAAATATGATTTAGAAACTGTTTTAGAATTGATGATTAACGCAGGGGTAGATATTTTTTGCTTTGGTAATAATCTCATTTATGATCCAAACATTGTTAAAAAAGTTTATTTAGTTATTAAAAAATTATTGGAAAAGAATAAAATATCTGAAAATGATATAAAACGATCATATTTAAAAATAATAAAAATTAAATCACAAATTAATCTTATATGAAAATAATTGGAATAGATGGAGGTGCTACTAAAGTATCAGGAGCCATAGTAGAAAGGATAGATGATCAAACATTTGATCTATTAAAGCCTATAAAAGAAATTCAGTATAGTGAACATCAATCATACAATTCAGATTACAAACCCTTAAATCTTCAAGAACAACTGAAAGGAAAAAAACTCAGCAACAAAGAGTATAAACAATCTCAAGTATATATTGATTGTATCATAAAAATTATAAGGCAATTAGTTGACAAAGATCGTCTTCCTATTGCGATTGCAATGCCAGGAATTAAGACAGAAGATAAAAGAGGTGTAAAAGCAATGGTTAATGGGCCACGCATTCCTAATCTATGCGAAGTGGTAGAAAAACGATTATTATTAAAAAAGAGAATTTTATCGATAGAAAGCGATGCAGATATGTGTGTATGGGGAGAGCAATTTGGAAAAACAGGTGCATTTAGGAATGTTCAAAATGCTTATTATATCGGTGGGGGTACAGGTACAGCAGATGGTTTAAAACTTCAGGGAAAGTTGCTATCTTTTGATAATGTCGAGACATGGATTGCTAAAACTTGGGAATTAACAACCAAAGATAAAACTTCTATGGAATTATTTAGCTCTATGTCTGGAATTAATCAATTAACAGTGAATAAATCTCATAAAGAAATTGGTAATATGCTTGGAAACTTGATATTTGAAAGAATAGAAACAATTTATTCTGGTTGGAAAAATAAATTCAAAGTTGAAAGGGTTATCAAAAATTCACATCCTTATCATAAAACATTATTAGACAGGATTGTTATTGGGCAGCGATTATCTGATTTCTTACAATCAGATAAAGGGTCAATTGTTTATGATGAAATGATTAATTCATTGTCCTACAACTGCTTAAATAGTGATACTGAAATAATAAATCATTATACAAAAAATGAAGTTTTTAACAAAAATCTTTTGATACTGTCAAAACTTCGCGAAGCTCCGATTATTGGACTAGCAGCAAAGCTATCATGCTGATTCCAGGTACAATACCAAAAAAAGAACCTATGATTAGAGTAGGTATTATACTTCCACAAGATAATATTAAAGAAACTTCCATTAAACTATCTGATGTAGAATCATATGAAATGGAAACAGACAATGATCATTTTCCATCATGTAAAAATCATAAAGAAATTTTTATTATTCTAAAAAATAATAAAATATTTATACCTGATCTTGCTTTAGAAACTTCTGTAGTTAATTTTACTCCTCATCTGCCAGATGAATTGCCAAATATTGCATTATCAAATATTGTAGCTGGCCGTGGATTTCATTGGGAGAAAAATATTGAAGTTAAATTTTGGGGTAAAATAGAATTTTCAATTTTAGATGATAAGTTGATGGTTATAAATGAATTACCATTAGAAAGATATTTAGATTGTGTATCTACATCAGAAATGAGTTCAAAATGCCCTCCAGAATTTTTAAAAACACAAGCAATTGTTGCCCGTTCATGGTTATTAGCTAATATTGAACAAAAACATCGTGACCTGGGATTTGATATCTGCAATGATGACTGCTGTCAAAGATATCAAGGAATAAACGATTGCAATGATTATACTATTTCACAAACTAGTGATACTTATGGAAAGGTTCTAACATTTGAAGGTCATATTTGCGATACAAGATATTCGAAGTCATGTGGTGGTATAACTGAAAAATATGAAAACGTTTGGGGTGGAGAGCCAATACCTTACCTAACTTCAATAAGAGATACTGACCATAAAGGAGTTCCATATTGTAATCCACAACATATTCCGGAAAAATCCGTGAAAAAGTATATTGGGTCAGTTGATGAAAATATAGAATATTTTAGATGGAATTATATTGTTAGCCAAAAAGATCTTATTCAATCTATTAACAACAAATTCGAGATTGAATTAATTAAAGTACTGGAATTGAACCCATTGAAAAAAGGTGAATCAGGAAGAATAATTGAACTTGGTATTGATTATTTAAATATGAAAAATGAAAATAAAACTTTGATAATCAATTCTGAATATGAAATTAGAAATATTTTGTCAGAATCATTTTTATTTAGTTCAGCATTTAATATATCAAAACAAAATGAAAATTTTTTGCTTGAAGGTAAAGGTTGGGGACATGGTGTCGGACTCTGCCAAATAGGAGCTTTAGGAATGGCGCTATCAAAACATAAAGTAGATAAAATATTAAGTCATTATTATCCGAAATCAATATTAAAGTCTATTTATTAGAGCATGAATCAAAAGAATAAATCTTGGTTTTGGGTACCATCATTATATTACACCGAAGGTCTTCCTTATGCATTTGTAATGATTGTATCTGTTGTAATGTATAAAAAATTAAATATATCCAATTCAGAAATTGCATTATATACGAGCTGGCTGTATTTACCTTGGGTTATAAAACCTCTCTGGAGCCCTCTAGTGGATATAATAAAAACGAAGCGATTTTGGATTATTTTTATGCAATTGCTAATTGGAGCTGGATTAGCAGGAATTGCATTAACTATTCCAACTACAAATATGTTTCGATATACCCTTGCATTCTTTTGGCTTATAGCATTTAGTTCATCAACTCATGATATTGCAGCGGATGGCTTTTACATGATGGGACTTACATCCCATGACCAAGCATGGTTTATTGGGATACGTAATACTTTCTACCGATTTGCAATACTAACTGGTCAGGGGTTATTAGTCATCATAGCAGGTAATATGGAAAATTTATATAATGATGTTTCTTTAGCATGGTCGATAGTATTTGGAATTTCTGCTATAATTTTCATGATATTTGCTATTTATCATAAATGGATATTACCTCATCCATCTGAAGATAATAATCATGAAAAACTTGAATTAAATGATGTAATAAAAAACTTTTTTAAAATATTTATATCTTTTTTTAAAAAACCTCAAATTATTCTCGCGGTCTCATTTATATTAATCTATCGTTTTGGTGAAGCTCAACTTGTAAAAATCGCACCTTTATTTATGCTTGATACAATCGAAATGGGTGGTCTAGGATTATCAACATCGGAATATGGATTTATTTATGGTACTCTAGGTATGATAATGTTGACTCTTGGAGGTATTACTGGTGGAGTATTAGTTGCAAAAAATGGTTTAAGTTACTGGATTATTTGGATGGCTCTTGCAATGAAGCTACCAGATTTAGTCTATGTGTATATGGCATACGTCCAACCGGAAAATTATTATTTAATTAGTTTTTTTGTTGCTACAGAACAATTTGGTTACGGGTTTGGATTTACAGCATATCTTCTTTATATGATGATGTTATCTGAAGGTGAAAATAAAACTGCAAATTATGCGATATGTACAGGTTTCATGGCTTTAGGAATGATGATACCTGGAATGTTTAGTGGTTTATTACAAGAAACCCTAGGATATAAATATTTTTTCAACTGGGTAATGTTAGCAACAATACCAGGATTTATTTTAATAAAATTCCTTAATATTAATCCAAATTTTGGTATCAAAAGAGAGATGACTTGACACAAAACATAAATAGGTTTATATCTCTTGACATATTTCGTGGTGCTACAATGGCACTTATGGTTATTGTTAATACACCTGGAACATGGTCTTATGTTTATGCCCCACTGAGGCATGCGGAGTGGCATGGTTGCACTTTAACTGATCTCGTGTTTCCTTTTTTTCTATTTGTTATTGGAGTAGCTATGAGGTTCTCATTCGACAAATATGATATTTGTAAATATGGTCCTCTATTTAATAAAATTATATTTAGAACGATCACAATCTTCGTTATTGGATTGCTTTTAAATGCATTTCCATTTATACGCCAAAATTGGGATTGGTCTTCTTTTAGAATACTAGGTGTTCTTCAGCGTATTGCTTTAGCATACTTTTTTGCAGGTTTCATTGTTTTACGATTAGATGTTAAAGGATTAGTTAAAATATCATTTTTCTTACTTGTCGGATATTGGATACTATTAATTACCTATGGATGGTATTCCAGTCAGGATCCATACGCACTTAAAACGAATCTTATATTGGTTATCGACCGATTTTTATTAGGCGAAAGTCATTTATATGGAGGCACTGGAATACAATTTGATCCAGAAGGTCTATTAAGTACAATACCATCTATTGTAACTATATTAATTGGGTTCTTGGTTGGCACCATGATTAAAACAAGCAATGATCATGAAGATAATGTGCAGAGAATGGCAATGCTTGGATCATTGTTAATTATTATTGGCTGGACATGGGGCTTTATCTTCCCAATTAACAAGCAACTATGGACAAGCTCCTATGTATTATACACGGGAGGGATTGCAATTATCTTACTGGCTGGAATGATTTGGTTAGTTGATATCAAAAAAATTGATTGGTGGACTAAGCCATTTGTGATTTTAGGATCAAATGCTATTTTTCTTTATGCCTTATCTAGTATATGGGTAAAAATATTATTAAAAATTAGTTTTGAACTTAATGGCAAAATGATATCAGGATATTCTTACTTCTATAAAACTATATTCCAACCACTAGCAGGGAATATTAATGGATCATTATTTTTTGCACTATTCCATGTCTTAATTTTCTTACTCATTCTCACATGGATGTATAGAAAAAACATTTTTATCAAGATCTAGTACATACTTTCTAATAATATTTTATAATTATCTATAACCACCTTTCGTTTAACTTTAAAAGTAGGTGTTAATTCATCTTTATCTTGATCGAAATCTTCTTCTAGAATTTTAAATTTTTTTATGGTTTCATATGATGGAAGTTTTTCATTTATAAATTGGATTTCATTATTAATTAGCTGAACAACTACCCTTTTTTGAGATAAATCTGATAAATCTTGATATAAAATTTTTCGATCACGTGCAAATTTTGTGATTTCATCATCATCTAATGTAATTAATGCAGTTAGATAAGGTTTCGCATCACCATATACCATGCTTTGACTTACGTAAGGAATTGTTTTTAATAAATTTTCAATATATTGTGGCGCCACATTCTTACCCCCCGCAGTAATCAGGATATCTTTTTTTCTATCTGTTATAAATAAATATCCATCATCATCTATATATCCCACATCTCCAGTGCGTAACCAAGAATTCCCATTATTATTAGACTCTAATAATCTGTCTGTTGCATCCTTATTATTAAAATAATTTTTAATATTCTGAGGTGCCATTACACAAATTTCACCATCTTCAGCAATTTTGATTTTTGTATTGGGGTATGGTTTACCTACGGAGCCAATTTTAACAGCATGAGGAAGATTTATAGAAATAATTCCTGTAGTTTCAGTCATTCCATAACCTTCAAGAATTGTAATATTCATCCATTTAAAAAAGTTTATAATATCAGGTGAAATTGGTGCAGCACCTGAAATCATATATCGTATTCGACCTCCAAAAATATCCATTATTTTATTATAAATTAAAAATTTTGCAAGCCATCCTTTTGATTTAAGGAAAAAAGAATTTGAGCCATCAGATATTGATATTTCTTTTCCGATCGATATTGCCCAATGGTATATTTTTTTTTGAAAGCTAGTTGCATCACTAATAGCTGTTGCAATTTTCGCATAAAACTTTTCAAAAACTCTTGGTGTTCCAAAAAATATTGAAGGCCCGACCTGTCTAACATTATTAGGCATATCTTCAATGCTTTCTGCAAAAGCTGTTTGATTTCCATAAACTAATTTTAAAAAATGTCCCAACAGTCTTTCCGCGATATGTGCTAATGGTAAATAAGCAACAGTTAGATCGTTTTGTGATATATCAAGCATTTCGGGTAAATGCTCTATTGATGAGATAACATTTGAATTGGAAATCACTCCAGCTTTTGGATTACCAGTTGTTCCAGATGTATATATAAAGCTAATAGCGTCATTTGGATCACTCTCCTCTATATGCTCTTCAAATGAATCATCATCAACACCTGTTTGAATAAATTTATTTAATGTAGTTACATTAGGAATATCTTTTGGCACATAAGAATCAAAAACAATTATTTTCTTTACATTTGGCAATCGATTCCAGATTTTCAGCATCTTATCCAATTGTTCCTGATTTTCTAAAAAAATAAATTTTGCTTCACTGTGTTCAACTATATATTGAACCTGTTCTGGTGTGTTTGAATGGTAGATTGGAGCTGTAATACCCCCCATGCCAATTATTCCCATATCGCAAGCAACCCACTCCATCCTACATTGAGATAGAATAGATATTTTGTCAGCCTTTTCCATTCCAGATGATTTTAATGCAAGACCAATTTGTTTAGCTAAGGCACCATATTCTTGCCAAGTTTGAGGTTTCCAGACACCATTTAACTTTTGCCAATTAGCAACTGATTCAGGTTGTTGTTTTACATGAAACCAAAATGCCTTTGGAACGGTATTTTGTATACTAAAATCCGGTTTCATGACCGCCACAATTCTGATCGACGCACATATTTACCTTCTCCTAAATACATATCCCGCACTTTTTCTTCTTTATATAGTTCATCATATGTACCACTAAGAAAAATTTTTCCTGAGGTAAGAACATAGCCATAGTCTGCAATCTTAAGAGCATAATTCACATTTTGTTCTACTAAAAGAATTGTAACTCCAGATTTATGGAGATCCTGAATTATTGTAAAAATTTCCTCAACTAATTTTGGTGAAAGCCCTAATGAAGGTTCATCAAGTAGTAATAATCTTGGATTTAACATAAGCGCCCTACCAATAGCTAACATTTGCTGTTCCCCTCCACTCAAAGTACCAGCTTGTTGACTAGATCTGTCCCGCAATACAGGAAATTTATCTACTACTTCAGAAAATCTTTCTTCAAACTTCACCTTATCTTTAATTAGAAAACCACCCATTGATAAATTTTCATAAACTGAAAGTTCTGGAAATATCCGTCGATTTTCAGGTACAAGTGATATTCCTTTTTTTATTATTTCTTCTGGATCTAAATTATTAATCTGATGGCCGTCAAAATGTATTGTCCCATATTCAGGTTCAACTAAACCACATATAGTTTTCAAAATTGTAGTCTTGCCTGCACCATTAGCTCCAAGAATACATACTAATTGACCTTCTGATACTTCGAGTGAGATCCCATGTAATGCTTTTATCTTACCATAAAACGTTTCAACACCAACCAACTTAAGCATTCACATGTTCTCCTAAATAAGATCTAATTACATCGGGATTTTCTTTAACTTCTTTAGGATCTCCTAAAGCAATGATTTTACCTGATTCAAGGACACATATACGGTCTGAAATTTTCATAACCAAATTCATATCATGTTCCACAAGTAGAACGGTTATACCGAGGACATCTCTGATTTCTAAGATAATTTTACTTATCTCCAGAGTTTCTTGTTCATTCATTCCAGCAGCAGGTTCATCTAAAAGAATTAATTTTGGTTTACTGATGAGAGCACGTGCAATCTCTACTAATTTTTGAATAGCATATGGCTGGCCACTTAAATATTTTGCTTCGAAGTTATCTATACCTAAAAATGACATTACTTCAAGAGCCATGAACTCTTCTCTTTCTCTTTCTTTACGAGAAATCCAACGTTTAATAGTATCTGCGGTTGATAATTGTTTATGTGCTCCTAATAAAATATTATCTAAAAGAGTCATATAGGGTACATTTTGTAGATTTTGAAAAGTTCGGGCAATCCCAAGTTCTACAATAGAGTGAGGGGGTAGATCTAATACGCTCAATTCATTATAATGAATTGAGCCATCTTGGGGAACGCAGTAACGATTTATACAATTAAATAAAGTTGATTTTCCTGATCCATTAGCACCAATAAGTGAAAATATTTCACCTTCTTTTACTCTGAAAGACACATCATCTAATGCCCTTACACCAGAAAAGTGCATTCGTAAATTTTTTATAGATAAATCTACCATAATGCATAAGGCCCCTTCCGGGGCCTTATTTGATTATGTTTAATTTAACCAATCGCTAATTTCAACCTGTTTACCACTTTGCAATTGAAGAAGCATCACTGACTCAACACCTGCATGATCATTTCTACTGTACGTAATTGGAGGGAATACACCACTTTCCCAGTTTTTTAAGTTTTCTAGAGCATTAATAAAGCGTTTTCGATTTAGATTTTTACCAGCTCTTTTTAATCCTTCTACAAGTACAACTGCTGTTGCAAATCCATAATAATGGTACAGCCCTCGCATTTTAGCAGGAACATTATTTTTATCGCATAACTCTCGATAAAATTCTGGACCAGAATTATTAGACTCTGGATGAAATGCCCAATAAGCAGTAATAAACCCTTCACCAGCTTCACCAGCTAAAAGTCCAACTCTTTTGTCCGTGGTAGGACCTAAACCATAGAAATTGGGTTTATAGTTCATAGCCTGTGCTGTTTTCATAATAGTAACTGGTTCTCTCACTATTCCTCCAATGATTACATCGGTGCATCCTCCTCTCAAAAAGTTTGAAGTCTGACCAACAAAATCTGTAGCTCCTCTTTGAAAAGATTCTTTTTGTACTGTTATCCCATTTGTTTCTTCTGCCTCAGCCGCACCAAGTAAAGCATTTTCACCATAATCATCATCCTGATAAGCAAAACCGATCTTTGCATCAGGATTTTTTGATAAGATATAATTAATCAAAACTTTTGTTTGTAAATCATAACCTGCATCAGTGTGAAAAATATACTTTGCTCCCTGTCTTGACATATCTGCTAATGTACTAGAATTAGTTGCGGGTGCGATTAATGGGACTTCATTTTCTTCAAGAATTGGACGAATCGCTTCAGCTGTAGATGTTCCGATTACATTATATAGACAAAACACTTGATCCTTCTCTATTAATTTTTTTGCTGCAGTTACTGATTTTTGAGGATTATAACCATGATCCTCAGTTATCATCCGTATCTTCCTACCATTAATACCGCCCTGCTCATTTATATAATCAAAATACATCTGTGAGCCACCGGGTATGAGCAATCCAAGTTCTTTAATCGGGCCACTAAGGTCTTGAATATTCCCGATAAGAATCTCTTCATCTGTCACACCTGGAGATGGGGTTTGATTAACACATCCTAATAATAGAATAGACATGTATCCAATCATGAATAAATATTTTTTCATAGCTAACTCCTTGTTATTAAGTAAATCGCTTTCGCGGGTTAAAGGGAAAAATTTTCCAGTAAATTCTCATTTTAAGCCACATTCCATAAAATCCTAGTGGTTGGAATATAATAAATATGAGCATAATTGAACCGAATATGAATGATTGGAAATCTCCTGCCTCTAAATGGATATATTTTGAAAGACCATCTTCAAATAAAGGGATAAATAAATTTTCCATTAATACTATAAACAAGGTTCCTATGACTGCTCCATATATTGATCCAATTCCACCAATCATTATCATTACTATAAAATAAATAGATAATAATATATCAAAATGATCAGTTGAGATAAAATTACTTGTATGGGCAAATAAAACGCCAGCAAGCCCAGCAAATGAACCAGAAATAAAAAAGGAAATCATTTTATATTTTGCCAAATTAATTCCAGAGGCTATCGCAGCCTGTTCGGAATCACGAATAGACATAAAAGCCCTTCCCAATTTAGATCTAACTATCCGACGACTAATTATTATTGCAATTATTACAAAAAAATAAATAATAAAATAGTTTTCCCAATCACTATTAATTGTCCAGCCAAACAATTTTGCATTTGATACACGGAGACCCGCTGAGCCTCCAGTCCACTCATTAAAGACAATAATTAATCTTTTTATAATAAATCCAAATCCCATCGTAGTTAATCCAAGATATATGCCCTGGATACGCAATGCTGGAAATCCAATAATAAATCCAAAACAACCCACCAATATTGGAGTTATAATTAAAGAGAGTTCAAATGGTAAAGCGAACTGATCGACCATTATTGCTGAAAAATAGGCTCCAAGAGCTAAAAATGCGGCATGTCCCAATGACATTAGTCCCGTATAACCACTAAGTATATCCAATCCAATAGTTAGGATCATATAAATCCCAGCAAGATTGATAACATAAAGATAATATTTATAACTAAAAGTGGCATTTTTAAGAATAAAAGGGAAAAACAATACTAATAGTATCAATAAAGGAACCCATTTTAGGTTTTCATCTTCAAATCTACTTTTCATTATACTCTCTTAATCTTTGCGATACCGAATAAACCTTCAGGCTTAATCATCAAAACACTAATTAGTACAATCCAAACTACAATGTCATTAATCTCTTTAATCCATGGAAAATAGAAGGACAATGTTCCCAAGCTAATTGTTTCGATTATTCCAAGTATAATTCCACCAACAACGGCACCTGTAATTGATCCAAAACCACCTAATATTGCTGCGGGGAAAGCTTTTAAACCCAAATATGCCATGGAAGTATCCATCAATGCCATACGTGGGGCCAACATTATTCCGCTAAGAACGCCAACTATTGATGCAAATATCCATACATAACGATATACCCTATTTACTGGGATACCCACTAATTGAGCTGCCTCTGAATCTGCTGAAGTCGCTTTCATCGCAACACCCCATTTAGTATAATTAAAAAAGTAATAAAATATTAACATCATAATTATTGCAAAGAAAATAATAGAGAGATCCAAAATTGATATTACTATACCACTCACAACAAATGTTTGATCTCCAAATGGTGAAATTGGTATTAGACTCAAAGGCCCTGCAAGCATAGCTGTCAAAGATCGTAAAATAATTGCAAGACTTATAGTAGCCATAATAATTGAAAATACGGGTTCACCTTTTAGAGGACGATTAATAAT
Source organism: Fidelibacterota bacterium (assembly GCA_036163755.1). Taxonomy (GTDB): domain Bacteria; phylum Fidelibacterota; class Marinisomatia; order Marinisomatales; family TCS55. Next base: position 26,724 of record JAYZKF010000191.1, on the reverse strand, counting down.
AAAATCTAATATTATTCCAAATAAAACCGCAAAAATGACTGAACCAATAAATGCTAAAAGAAATACCCACGCATTTAATCCGCCACTTAATGTGATAAATTGATTTAAAAAGAAAAAATGCATATAGGCGCCCACCATCATTATTTCGCCTTGAGAAAAATTCACGACTTCTGTGGCCTTATAAATAAGAGTAAAACCCAAAGCAATCAATGCATAGATACATCCTAATGCAATACCACTAATTGTTTCTTGCATGAGTCCAGATAAGATGTCAGTCATGAATTCCTCAAAAACATAACTTAAAATATACGCCCAATAGCAAATTTAATGGATTGGGATTTTAATTTATAACATCAAATAAGTAGCTATATTTCAATGCAAATGATTTTGTGCTATTATGGATGGGAATACCATCATAGTCTTGGATCTGATTATAAACCAAGTATAATCCTGTAGCAGCAGACTGTTGCCATATAAATCGCCAGTTCATTGACCACTCATCAGATTGATTATTATATTGGAGAAGAGATTGAATATAGATCTTGGGTGAAAATGCATAAGTTAACCTTGAACGAATCAGCTTGGTCTCAAATTTTCCATCTGGCAACTCTACTTTATTATAATTCAAACTGAACTCTGAAGTAAATTGATCTTTGTATCTCAATCGAATCGTTGGGTTTGAGCTAACTCTATCACCGCCAAAAAAGCCACCTATTCTAGTCATAGCACTAAAGCTAAGAGGTTTTGCATCATTAGTCATGATCATTAATTGTATTTCTTTATCATTGTATTCATTCGCAAGTACAGTATCTCCAGGAGAAATTTCAAAAGGAGCAAAAACACCTTCATAAACTAAATTCACTCCGGTATGAATTTCAAATCCAGACCTGAATTCCCAGTGATTATCAATATGCCAGCGTCCTGATTCTTGACGTCCATCTAATTTCCAATATCCATCAAAATTTATATGCGGTCTTAATTCGAGTATCCCATATTTATTTTCAGGTCTAAAGCGAGTAAAGATTCTACCCGACCATTTGCGATAGCTTTCCCGTTTAAGATATCCCATTTCCGGATTAAAATCTGCTCCAACCTCGGTATAAGACGTTACAGTAGAGATTGATTTTGTATCTCGTGCTGCTTCTAAACGAAAGGCATATGATTTATCTTTATTGAGCTCAGGAGTATCAGTAAAGCCTGCGAAAGCAATTATTTTACTTAATTCGCCAATACCTAATTGAGCATCAAGAGCATAGGATTTATTAACATATGCATTTTCACCTAGATGATTTAAAGCAGTATACATACCTCCAAAATGAGTGCGGTTTGGCAATTCTTTCTTTAATCGTAAAACTGAATATTGGTTTCCATCTGTAACGTCTTTTACTTTATCTGTTTGCATTGAAAGAATTCCCAATTTCATTCCTGATAAAGTACCTGTTAATCTGCCCCCTCCAATAATTGGTACAGGTGCACCACCAGATCCAACTCCTATCCTTCTGCTAAAAAACATTTCTATATCGGGTCCAAAATATCCACCCCCACTACCAACGGAAAAAAGACCAGCATTTTCAAGGAAAAAAGATCTTTTTTCCGGAAAGAAAAGACTAAAGCGGTCTAAGTTGATTTGTTGTTCGTCAGCCTCAACTTGAGCAAAATCAGTATTGTAAGTAAGATCAAGATTCATCGATGAGCCAACACTCACTTTTGCATCTAATCCAAAATCAGATTTATTACTCTGAGTGATCTCGTTATCTTTCACTTTATTATTCTGCCCTAGAACATAAGGCATAATTTTAATATTTCTAGATATAGGAACATTCACATTATTAATAGTTCCCGCCGAAACAAGTCGAGTCATTGTGAATTGTCTAGGGATGGGAGCCCAATGTGATTCTTCTTTTTTTCTTGCTATAACACGTTCAAAATTGATGCCCCACGATTGATCTTGATCTTCCTTGTATCTTAATGATTTAAAAGGAATAGCAAATTCCGCACTCCATCCAAAATCACCTTTGGCAGTCTTTACTTCCCATACCGCGTCCCAATTAACATTAAAACCTCCACCACTACCAATGGAGAAACGCCGACTTATACTACCTCCCTCTCCACCTCCAGTTATTTGTGCATCAAATTCAACACCTGCAGCATTAGTCCCAAACAAATATCCTGTTTGATAATCTTTAAATGTATCTATAATGAATGAGAAACTATCAGAGTTATTTAATGAAGCATCACGACGAGTGTCTGAAACGACAATAAGATCAGGATCTTTATCATATGCTACAACAGAAACATAAAAATGCTGATCTGAATATATAATTTTTACAATAGTCTTTTCTGATATTTCAAAACCTTCATCGGGTGTTTTTTGAGTAAAATCAGATATAGCTTTTACATCTGTCCAAGCTGCGTCTTCAATCACAATTCCATCAATAATAGGAATAGTATTTGCTCTATTTACCTCTATAGTTTTCTGAGCAATTAAAATAGTTGAATAAGCAAGGATTAGTAATATTTTTTTTATCATTATTTTAAATAATAGATTCAACAATCTTAGCCATTTCAATACATTGATCAGTCACACCACCTTCATCATGTGAGGTAAAAGCAACTTCAACTCTACACCAACCAACCTTTAGATCTGGATGATGATTTTTTTCTTCAGAAATTCTTGCTAAACTATTTACAAATTCAATACCACTTAAATATGTATCAAAAGTAAAATCTTTATATATTTTATTTTTTGAAAAAATCCAACCATCTAAATATTTTAATGCTGAATCAACTTCTTTACTTGTAAGCAAAGACACGAAACGACCTCCTATAATGGTTTTGCTATTAAGAATTTACGAAAAGCAACCTTTAGCCAAATAACCGAAATCATGGTTGCCATAATTCCTGAAATAAACATTGCATACCACATCCATTCCACGGGTTTGTTCAAAATATAAATAAAATAATATGCTAGTGGCCCTGCTACTCCAATGACACGAATTGTTGTAATAATAAGAGACGGCATACCTAGACCAATACCTTGTAAAATTCTTCCTATTGTCAATCCAATTGATATGAAAGGAAAGAGCAATGATATCACTCTAAGATAATCGACCGCAATATTTTTTATCACTATTTCATTGGTAAAAACAGATATTATTACCGGAGCAAATATATATAATAGTATTGAGCCAATAGATGTAATGATAAATGCTCTTGAAATACCATATTTTGTTATATATCTAATTTTATCTATTTCATTTGCTCCATAATACATTCCTACCATAGTTGTTAATGCAGAAGCAATTCCAAATATTGGAAGAAAAACGACCATATCAATACGTCCACCAACTTGGTAAGCAGCAACTGCATCAGTTGAAAAAGTTGCCAACATACGATTGAATATTAATTGTCCTGCTGACATGACTATCATAGACACTGATGCAGGTAAACCTACTTTAATTATATCTATTAAAATATATTTAGATAGGGAAAAGTCACGTAACTGGAATTTGACATAAGCATGATCTTTTACGAAAAGCATAAAAATAAATATAACAAAAACAATCAATTGACTTATAGTAGTTGCCCAGGCAGCTCCAGCTACACCAAAACCAAGAGTAAAAATAAATATTGGATCTAAAATTATATTTAATATGGTACCAAATCCTGCTAATATCATCGGAAACTTCATATCTCCTTCTCCAGCCAATATTGATCTAAAAAATCCTGAAAAAACTCCAAAAGATAATCCATAACAACTTACCTTGAGATATTCCCACGCCTGGGGAAGAACTTCAGCAGTACATCCAATTTTAATTAGGATTTGTTTACCGTATAAAAGGCCTACTGTTGTAAGGAGTGCACTAATTAGCAAAGCAATCAATATCGCATGTTCAGCAGCATTATCAGCATTTACTTTATCTTCTGATCCAATGAATCGAGCTATGGATGCTGTCACGCCACTTCCTAAACCGAAAGTTATACCCATGACAAAAAAGAAAATTGGAAAATTGAACGCTACAGCAGCTATAGCTGAACCGCTAAGCCTACCAATAAAAATCATATCAACAATACTATATAATGTTTGTATACCCATTCCAGCAATTATAGGTATAGCTAGTGTCCATAAAGATTTTGATGGGTTAGCTACGAATGTTTTTAATCTAGAATGTCGTTTTTCAGGCTCAGACATAAGTGCCGAATATAGAGTATAATATCTTGATGGATTAGCGAATTTTCTACAGGCTAAAAATTAGAAGGACCAAATCATTGGAATAAATATAATTGCGGTTAGCCACAATGTAATCGATAAAGGAAGTCCAACTTTAATGAAATCTGAAAACTTGTATCCACCTGGTCCATACACCATCAAATTAGTTTGATAACCAACCGGGGTACTAAAAGAAGCTGATGCAGCAAAACATACTCCAAAAATTAAAGGTCGTGCATCAATACCCATTTTTGCTGCAAGAGATAAGACAATTGGTGTCATAATAATTGCTGTAGCAGTATTAGATGATACTTCTGTTAAAATCATTGTAATTAGATACGTGATTCCCAATAAAATATATGGTTGATAACTATCTGAAAATAATCTAACTAATTGCGCAATAGAATCACCAATAAAGGAAGCTGTGCCGGTTGTTTCGATTACTGTTCCAAGTGGAATTAATGCTGCGATCAAAATAATGACTTGCCAATGAATTGATTGGTATGCTTCATTTGGAGTAATAATTCGAAGGGCAAGTAGTATTACAACACTTAACAAAGCACCTTTAATAATTGGTAATAAACCAACTGCTGCAAAAAGAATTGTAAAAATAATTGAGATTATACTTACCCACCAAAATCGTACTTTGACTAATTGTTCTTCAACTTCACCCAATAAAATAAATCCACTAGTGTTGGCCAATTTAGATAATTCTTTTCTTCCACCGTATATTAAGAGTGTATCATATGATTGAATCAATACATGTGCAATCTTTTTACGTATAATAGATCCTTCTCGTCTTATAGCTAAAATAAATGCGTAGAATCTTTTCCTAAAATTGCTATTCACAATCGTTTTTCCAATGAGATTACTTTGATCAGTAACCATACATTCAATCAATATATTATCTTCTTGTTCTAATTCGTTTTGTGTCAATTTTTCATCTGTTAATAATGAAACTTTCTCAACCTCTTTCATCTGTAAAAAACTCTCAACAGACCCTTTTACAAAAAGGATGTCATCTGCTTGTAGTTTTTCATTTCCCACTTTATATGTAATTAATCGGTCACCTCTTTGTATATCTAATACAATCACATCATAATTCTGACTGATATTACGTTGTTGACAAGATGATCCAACTAATGGAGAATCTTTAGATAGTTTCATTTCAGTTAAATAGCCAGCCATGTGATAACTTTGAGTTAAACTAGAAGTAACAGTCCGGGAAGGCAAAATTTTAGGAGCTATAGTTAATACATAAATAATACCTATAGTCAAAGTGATCCAGCCAAACTTAGCAAATTCAAACATTCCTAGTGGTTGACCATCATTATTAATATAAATAGAGTTAACTATTAAATTCGTCGATGTCCCAACCAGAGTCAAAGTACCACCCATAATTGCTGCATAACTTAAAGGAATTAATAGCTTTGAGGGACTCATACGATATCTATGAGCTAAACGAATTGTTACCGGCATAAATATTGCTACGATAGCGGTATTATTCATTAATGCACTAGCAAAAGCTATAGTCAGCAAGTATACGCCTAATCCTAATGGCCTAGATCGAGAGACTAATTGATTAATACGAACAATTAAATATTCCAATATCCGAGTTTTTTGCAATGCATGACTTAATATGAATAAAAGAGAGATTATTATTACAGCTGGATTAGAAAAACCTGACATAGCTTCTTCAACACTAAGAAACCCACCTATAAATAGAATTGTTAGAATTAATAAAGCTGTTACATCTAAACTAAATTTTTCTGTAACAAATAATATAAAGGTTAGTAAAACTAAGCCAAGAACAAATGCAATTTCAAAAGTCATTTAGATCAAAAGAATTATATTTTTACTTCATCTATTTGTTCTGGATCTAGAAATCCTTCGGCATATTTCATATATATTTTTTCTTTAACAAAAATCTCAAATAGATCTGCGTCAATATGAGCATCATTTTTCATAAATCCTAAAATACGCATAGCCTGACTTAAGGTTTTACCTTTCTTGTAGGGACGATCTCTAGCAGTTAAAGCTTCAAAAATGTCAGCAATAGCCATGATTCTGGCTTGCACCGACATTTCATCCTTAGTTAAACCTTTGGGGTAACCAGTACCATCAAGAGTCTCATGGTGACCACCCGCAAACTCGGGTACATTTTGAAGATGCTTAGGATATGGTAATTCTTCTAACATTTTGATCGTTACTACAATATGATCATTTATTACTTTTCGTTCTTCTGGCGTTAAAGTCCCTCTAGGAATCGTTAAATTGTAAACTTCATTTTCAGATAAGAAGTTTTCTATTTTGCCATTTGGCTTCCATTTATAATTGGCGATTTCATGAACTCGTTCTTTCTTATCTCCAGACATAAATTCACCACCAATATTTGATTCTTTAATGAAATCTAAATCTTTTTTTAATATTCTTACTCTTTTCCGATAGCCTTTTGTCAGATGATCAATTTTCTCAGCTTTTTCAATAGAGGATAAAGATCGATCTTTTTCTATTTTTAATTCTTTCTTTAATTTTTTTATTTCTTCATCCCTTTTAATAACGGCAAAACGTGTTTCAACTTCGTTTACACGATCATAAATAGTTTCTAGCTTTGTTGATTTATCAACAACAAATTCAGGAGTTGCTACTTTCCCACAGTCATGAAGCCATGCTGCAATTTTTAATTCATACATTTCTTTATCAGAAAAAACAATGTCCGCAAATGGACCATCTCTAGTTGCTGCGACGGCTTCAGCTAGCATAATAGTTATCTCAGGAACACGAGCACAATGACCTCCAGTATAAGGTGACTTAGCATCGATGGCAGATGCAATTAACTTTATAAATGATTCAAATAATGCTTCCAAATCGCGAATTAAATTTTTATTTGTGATCGCAACAGCTGCTTGGCTAGCTAAAGCTTCCACCATCTGCTGCACATCAGCGCCAAAAGAAATGATTTTCTTTTCTTTTTCCGTTTGAGCATTTAATAATTGCAGCACACCAATAATTTCATCTTCGTGATTTTTCAATGGTACCGTAAGAAAAGATTTAGAACGGTATCCTGTTTTTTCATCAAACATTTTAGTTCCAGAAAAATCAAATCCTTTTGCTTTATATGCATCAGGAAGATTAACAGTTTCCCCTGTTAATGCTACATATGCAGCAATCATTGACTTGTTTTCTTCTCCTTCATCCGTATATAGCTTAACAGGATAAAAAGGTATATCTTCTCCTGATGTACCTCCCATATGAAAATTTAATGAGTCAGTCATAATGATCTCAAATTTTAATCTTTGATTATCAGTCATCATATAAAGAGTGCCACCATCAGAATTTGCAATACGTTTTGCTTCAAGAAGAATCATTTCAAGCAGTTTATCCATATCCCTCTCTTTAGAGAGCGCTAAACCAATATTAGCTAAATTCTGTATCTGCTTTTCTAAGTCAGATATATATGCATTAATTGCTTTTGGAGCACTAGAAAGATACTTAGCAACTTCAGTTGTTGAATATTTTGTTTTTTTAGTCATTAAATAGATTTAATTCTATCACTTGAAAACTTACTGAAACCAATAACATTGGACAACTATATAGATGAAGGTTGTATTAATTGAATTATCTAATTTTTAACATGTCAGAAACACGTAAAATTATTGATAATGTCTTCAAATCAAAGGTTATTTCACACGACTTAATCAAATCTGCTCAATTACTTTTAAATGAAAAAGACAATAACATTGTTCATGAATTTTTAGAGTTAGGGCATTTACCTTTAGTAAATAATGAGATTCTAAAAGAAAATAAAGTTGATCAATGGTTGGAACTAATCATCGACTTAATCAAAAAATCAAATTATAATATATATACATTATTAAATCAGCGAGCAAATCGTTATAAAAATAAACCTCTGTTTCAAACTATATCAAATAATAAAATTTCAACCATATCCTATATTAAAAGTTGGGAAATCATCCAATCCATCGGTTCATATTTTCAATCAAATTTAAATGGAAATCATACGATAGGACTTTACTCAAAGAACAATCTAAAAAATGTATTAATTGACTTGGCTTGCCTTGCATATAATATACGTGTTGTGCCAATTCCTATGAATTTATCTTCAGATCATTTTGAATATGTTTTAAATCATGCTGAAATTTCTCATTTATTTATTGACCCGAGTATAACTGAATTATCATTAGACGATATTAAACATTATAGAAATGATATTTTTATTCTAGATATAAATGATGATGATAAATGGAACGAGTTTGTCAATGGATGTAATAAAATAAAAATTCAAAAACCTTTATTACATGATCTTAATGAATTAAGTAGCGTAATGTATACTTCGGGTACTACAGATAACCCAAAAGGAATTATTTTTAACCAACTTAATATTATTTCAAAACGTTTTGCTCGTGCACTTGCATTACCTGATATAGGTCCTGAAGACAGTTTTCTATGTTATTTACCTCTTTATCATACTTTTGGACGCTGGTTTGAAATGATGGGATCCATCTTTTGGGGCTCAACCTATACTTTTACTGAAACAACATCATTTAAAAACCTATTAAAAGATATCAAATTAAGTAAACCATCCATTTTTATATCCATTCCAAAACGCTGGATTCAAATTTTTGAGCAAATAGATTCCTTAATTGATATTGAAAAATCTAAACATAAAGAAATAAATAAAATGACTCACTTAGTTACTGGTGGGAATCTAAAATGGGGACTTTCTGCTGCAGGATACCTTGACCCAGATATATTTAAATTTTTTAATAATAATGGTATACGACTATTAAGTGGTTATGGTATGACAGAAGCAACTGGTGGAATCACAATGACACCTCCATCAGATTATCATGATGATTCTGTCGGGAGACCTCTTCCAGGCATTGAACTCAAACTCGCTGAAGACAACGAACTGCTTATGAGAGGACCATACGTTTCTCCGGGTTATTTTAAGGAAGAAATCAAGGGATCATTTACAGATGGATGGTTTCATACGGGAGATATTTTTAAAAGGAAAAAAGGGCATTATTTTATTGTTGATAGGAAAAAAGAGATTTATAAAAATACCCGTGGACAAACAATTTCACCACAAAAAATAGAAAATCTCTTTCAAGATTTTGAAACAATAAAAGCAGTTTTCCTTATTGGAGACGGAAAAGAGTTCAATACTGTTCTGATCTATCCAAACCCAAAAAACGATATTATTGATATTGAGAATATGTCATCAAAAGAGATTCGAACATATTTCAGTTCGTTAGTTTTTTCTGTTAATTCTTTTTTACCATCATTTGAACGGATTGTGAATTATGCAATTATACCAAGAGATTTTCTTAAAGAGAAAAATGAGATAACATCAAAAAATACTTTTAAGAGAAAGAATGTACTTAAAAATTTTTCAAATATAATTAAACCAATGTATGAAAAAAGCTATATCAGTTTGATTAAGTCAAATTACGAAATACGCATACCTAATTGGTTATTAAGAGAAAAACGAATAACGAGAAGAGATATTCTTTGGGATGGAAAACAAATAAGAGAATATGATCTTAAAGAAGGACTAAAACTACATTGGACAAAAAGAGCATTAAAAATAGGAGATTATACTTATAAAACATCTGAGACAACAATTGATCTAGAAAGAATCCTAAGAGATCCAACTCTTTGGATTGGAAATAAATCACTAATTGAATTTACGGGTGAAGTAGTTTTTAGAGTGATTTCATTTGAGCTTTATCATTCGATAATCCTAGATCCAACTAAAATTCCTTTTAATACACTTAATCATATTTTACCAAAAAAAACCATTAAATATGATGATTATAATATTTCATTAATACATCAAGCTGGAATCAATTTATTACATAAAAATAAGGGAAATGTTAATGCAGCATTAAATTATTTAAATATAGGATTATCCTACCCTAATTATAAATCTATAATTCAAGAACTATTACTTAGGATCCAATATCACCCTTTAAATGAATATAGCATCAAATCATTTGAAATGTTAATACCACATATTAGTGGTGATATGTTCGTTGATCTTTATAAAAAATCAAAAGATTATGATCTTATAAATAATATGGATTTGAGGCTTATCGAAAAACATCATATGCAATCAACAATTTTATATTTAAAAGATTTACGATCAAGTATCAAAATAAAAGAAACAGAAGAAGTAATTATTGATTCATTGCTTCCGTTTATCACTAACCTAGGAATAAAAAACCCTAAATATTTTTCAATAATCAGAGGTGAATTAACCTTATGGATTAATGAGTCTAAAAATCCGAAACATAAAAATATTGCTCATAAAAACCTTAGCAAATTAAACACTAGTTTTAGGTCATGGGTTGAAGAAAGCTCAACTTCTAAAGGTTTTAATTGGGAAAATGTTTTAGAATTTGACCATAATATTTCCCAGCGACTTACAGTAAAATTGAAAAAGGTATTTAGTGGAACTTCAATAATAGCTGAATCCATTTTTATTTTATGTAAAGGAAAACTTATTAAGCCAAAAGAAATTTCTAAAGATGGTGTTTGGTGTACATTAATTGATGAAAGTCATGGAAAATCTGTAATCCGTGTACTTGTTCAGTTAAAAGACAAAACCGCTTATAATTTTGCTGTAAATATTAATCATGATTTAAATAAGACAAGATTTAAGCAAGAAACAAATTGGCTTGTGATACTTAATGCAAATATTAATTCTAAAAAACTTGTTGAAGATTTTGGTTCATTTTGGCCTGATCATCAAATCTTTACTGAAGAATACATTCCTAATGAAACAGTATTCCAATATTTAACTAGAAAAGAAAATGAAATTGCCACAAAGAAATTTCATGACCGTTGGCAAATGCGTTGGCTGCATTTTATATGGAATAGCATTGCTGCCTATTTAGAGTTTTGGAAGCGCTCAGGTCTAACACGCATGATTAAAGACTCTTCTACTAAAAACCTCATTATACCAGAGTTTGATTATTATACTGGTACTCGACTGGTTTCTATATCGAATAGATCCAAAACAAGTCAACTTTCAGATATCTTAAATTCACTATACAACAAGCTAATAATAGAAACTGAAAATCAATTTCCTGGATTAGTTAGAATGGCGGAGTGGGAAATATTATTTACTGTTGTCTTAGAGGTTTTCGGGGAGAAAGAAGGATGCGATCTATTAAAAACAATAAATATTAAAGATGAGAAAACAGGACTAACCAAAAGCCGAGTAAATTTATTTATAAAAGACTTTAAAGAGTTTGGTTTATTACGGAAACAAATTGTTTTTGCGTCGTTAAGATATCAAAGATGGCTTGATTTGAATAGTAATGCAACATACGAAGCCAAGGGAGAAATCATTATAGATCTTTACAAGGACTACGACCTCCAATCACTTACAGCGGAACATCCCGAAACTAGACTACGGTTTTTTATGATGACTGTATTCAAAGATGTTAATGATGATTTAAGAAGTAAGCTAAATGAATTAATGATTCTAATGAAATCAGATTTGATAAACGATAAAAAACTAGAGACTTATTTACATCAAATAAATGAGGAGTTAGAATTAACAAAGTCTGAAAAATATTTTTTGACTCGTCTTGTTTTTGAACATGTAGATGCCGCTGATTACGCAGAATTAATCACAAGAGATGTTGGGGACAAAGGGCTTTTAGATTTGGCTATTAAAATAAAAAACTCATCTGGAGAAAACTTCACAATACGACCTGCATTTCATCCAAAAGAAATTGCTCGATTCCATAGATTATTATTAAAAGCAAAGCTAAATGTTCAATTTGAATCGCATCATCAATTTCTTCTTATCTTTGACAAAAAGAATATTTTAGTAGGAGGTGTTTTTTGGAAAAGAACCGCCAATGAAATAGCTCATCTTGAAAAAATAGCTATTCTATCTGATTATCAAAAAAAGCATTTAAGCATACAATTGATTGAAGAGCTTTATCAAAGGTTAAAGATAAAAAAATATAAATATCTTACTGTTGGTTTTTTTAAATCAGAACTTTTTTACAAAGTTGGGTTTGAAATCAATCAGAAGTTTGGAGGATTGGTAAAACGGCTCTAGTATAGCATCAAGTATATAACTACACCTGTTACAGATACATATAACCACAAAGGTAATGTGATTTTTGCGATCTTCCGATGCTTAGATAAATTTTCGGACCATCCACGATAAAGAGTGAGCAATGCTAATGGAACAATAATTGCTGCTAAAACAATATGAGTTATTAGAATAAAAAAATAAATTTCTGAATAATTACCTAAATATTCTTTAGGTCCAGATTTGAACCAATGATAGATCACATAGCTTACTAAAAACGCAGCAGATGTACCAAAAGCAGTCAGCATAATATTTTTATGTAATTTGCGTTTTTTCTGACGAATCAATATGTATCCAAAAACTAATAATATCGTCGTAATTGAATTTAATGTAGCATTAATTGATGGTAATGCTGACACATCAATTGAGCCTTCAATACCATGAGGTCTTGGGCCCAAAATCAAGAATGCAACGGCAGCAGATATAATTATCGATATTATATAAATAATCCGAATCCAAAAACTATCTTTGTTCATTAAGCACCCCCTCTTAATAAAATTTTCATATCTTTTTTCAAAGTTTTTACATCATCAGTTTTCATACCATTATAATAACCACGGATATTCCCATTTTGATCAATTAATGCAAATTTTTCGCTGTGAAAAATAATATCTTCATAGTCACCCATTTTGAAGCCATTTTTTATTACAAGTTTTACGTTTTCTTCGGGACCAGTTAGGAAATGCCATCTATTTGTATTCGCGTTATACCTAGAAGCATATTCTTTTAAAACTTCTGGAGTATCATATTCAGGATATACTGAAATAGAAACAATTCTAACTTCATCGTTATTTTTAAAAGCTTTATGAATCAAATTCATATTTCCTGTCATTACTGGACATGCCATCGTACAAGTAGTGAAAATAAAATCCGCCACCCAAACTTTTCCTAATAAGTGTTCCTTTGATACCAACTTTCCATCACTATCCAAAAATTCAAATTGAGGTATGGATCCTAATGTAGGTAATTGGATGCTATTTTCAGTATCCTTTACCAAATATGTTGCAAGTAGAACAATTGCAAAAACAATATATACAGTAAATCTAATTTTTCTATTTATCATATATTTATATCAATAATTATAATCAATAATAATGCTGGTAAATAAAAGACTGAAGCTTTTAATAACAATAATGCACTCTTAACTGATTGGTTTTGAGCCAATGGGATTGCTGAAAAAAGAAACCCAGAAGTAATAATAATTACCCCAAATAAATATACAATTCCCATAGAGCCAATCATTACGGGTAATAATGAAATTGGAATCATTAGTAAAAGGTGCCAAAATATTTGACGCATCGTTCTATTCCCATTAGAATCAATAACTGGAAGCATTTTATAATTAGCTTTTTCATAATCTTCTTTACATATCCATGCAATAGCATAAAAATGAGGATGCTGCCAAAGATACATAATACCAAACAATACCCAAGCCATAGCACTGATTTCTTCTGTTGCAGCAGTCCACCCTCCAATTATTGGCAATGCTCCAGGGATTGAACCTATAGAAGTATTTAGCCAAGTGATTCTTTTAAGAGGGGTATAAACCAATATGTAAAGAAATGCAGTCAATAAAGCTAAAAATCCAGTTAGCGTATTTACTTTTAAAACCAATAGAATGCTCCCGAAAATTGTCATAACTATACCATAGATAAGCGCTGAATTTGGTGAAATAAGTTTTGCAGGAAGAGGCCTATTCTGAGTTCGTGACATATATCCGTCCGCTTCTCTTTCTAGATAGTGGTTAAGAGCACCTGAGCCTGCAGCTGTCATAGCTGTTCCAATAAGAGTAAATGTCAAAACCTCGATGGAACCCAGGCCCATATTACCAAGGTAATAGCCTAAAAATGTTGCTACCAATACTAATGAAAGGATATTTGGCTTACTTAATTCCAAAAAGATTTTAAAATTTGACCTAGCTTTTTCTTTTTTTAGTCTCATGATTTCCAATCTACCCATCTGATCGGATGGCACCTTAAAACAAACAAGGTACAAAAACCAAGAAATGCTGCTCCAGTTACTACATGAAAACTTGCAATGTTAGGTGATCTTTCAGAAAGTACAGTAAAAACGCCCAAAGCCAATTGTAACAATAGTATTATTACAATCCATCTTATAGTATTCATTACGATTTTATTTTTTTTGATTAGATGCCCATGTCGATATAGGAAATATCCAATAGTACTAGAAATTATTAGTGCACCCAATCTATGTGTGAAATGAATGATTACCTGATATCTATTTACCATATCAATATCCATATCAAATAAAATAACATTAATATTATTTATCATCGTTTCAGAAAATGTAGGTATCCAGGTACCGCCCATAGTAGGAAAATCTGGAATTGCTAATCCTGAAGCAGTATGACGCATTAAAGCTCCCAATATCAATTGTATATAAACCATTACCAAAAGAATAAGTGAATATTTTCTTATTTCAAATGATTCCTTGACTTCTATTCTTTGAGAACGTTCATTTGATATGCCATATGCAATAAGAATTGTACATATAAAAAATGTCTGTGCTAAGACTCCATGTATGATCGATATTGCTGGAGGAAGAAAAAATAATACTGTGATTCCTCCAAAGATGCCTTGGATTATAACTAGCAATAATGATGCATAAGCAGCTTTCTTGATCCAACTTTGTTGATTTGAAAAGCCTAAACAAATAGCCTGTACTAATGTAATGAAGCCAACAAAAGTTGCCATCATTCTATGGCCATGCTCATAAAATATACCTCCAACCATATCAGATAATGGAAACGAAAACATCTGTTTCCCATATGTTGTAGGCCAATCGGGAACCGATAGACCAACTTCATGACTTTTAACTAATGCTCCTACAAATATTAAAAATAATGTGCAAAATACCGTTGTTTTACTGAGCCGCTGCAACCAGACAATTGATATTAAATCCATAATAATATTTGTAATAAAAAACCCCTAAAGTTAATAGGGGTTGGTTAAATTATTTTTTCCTTTTAAAAGTTTTACCATTCGTCATCACCCCAATCATCATCCTCTTCTTCTTCTAAATATTCCTGCTGTTCCTGTAACCAAGCTGCATATCCTTCATCATTATGAACTGTTAAAAATCCTTTCATTCGATAATGACCTAATCCGCAGAGTTGGGCACATGCAATTTCAAATCCTTTGCCTTCCCTAGCGCTTCCCTCAGTAGTCCTCAAAAATTCTTCAGATGTCATAGTAGCTTCAAACCAAACTGGAATTTCCATTCCAGGAATTGCATCCTGTGAAACTCTTAATTCTGTCAATTTAAAATTATGAATTACATCTTTTGTTGAAAGAGAAATATTTATAGGTGTATTTACTGGGATGTGTAATTGATTCACAGTAAATACATCATCCTTAGCAAAATCATCAGAACGATCAATGCCAATGGGATTTTCAGCTTCATCAACTAACTCTGGAGAGGTTTTGCCAAATACTCCATCTGGACCAGGGTAATGAATATTCCAAGCAAATTGCTGACCTACTACTCTAATTTGAATAGCTTCCTTATCTATAGGAACATCATTTACACGACTTGCCCAAATTGGGAAAGCAAATCCAAAAAGTAATGCAATTTCAATTATAGCAACACCAGCTTCCAGATATGATGAATAATGATTTCTTACACCCTGATAATCAGCTTTGGGATTATTGGATGATCTAAATCTAATTAATGTATATATAAAAAAGATTCCCCACCCCACAAATAAGATTAACATCAGCCAATGTGTAAGTGATATAACATGATCAATCGCAGGTCCTTGAGTAGAAGCAGATACTTTTGGAAGCCCTAATCTTTGAAGTAATTCTAACACCTAATTTTTCCTATCAATAGAATGATTATGCTTTAGTAATGAGTTATCATATTTTTTTGCACGCCGACTTAATACATATATTGAAGAACCAATACTTCCAAGAACACCGCCAGTAATACCTAACATTGTAAAGATTGCTTTATTCATTCCCTGAGTAGCAGCTGCATTTGGGTCACCAAAACAAGTTGCACAAGCAAATGCAAAATCAGGAAAAATAATTATTGAAAAAATAATACCTAAATATAAGTTCCTTTTTTTCATGATATAGTTCTGAATTTTTTAATTACTTGAAACCCATAAATCAATAGACTAATTCCAACTAATAATGAAGCTATGCTAATAATAAAAGATTGATTGAAACCCCATATGGTAAGCCAAAAGCTGATTACTATAGAAAGAAAAATGAAAATGATATGAAATGATTTTATTGACATTATGTTACATCTGTGTATGATTTAACATCGTTCCTAATGGCACAAACATGAGTACCAAAAACATTGCTACAGTGGCAAGTAGTGTCCAGTATATCGTCACTTTTTCATCAATTAAATGCATAAAATAACACGCCACCAATGATCCTTTAATACTTGCTACAATCAATGCCAAAACAACAGCAGGACCTACGCTTAGATCTAGAAAGGAGATAGCCACGGTTACAACCGTTAAAAAAGCTAAAGCAACGAAAACTAGAACATAAGTTTTTATATGATGTTTTACTTCTTCAGGTGTCATATGATAATCCTCATAATAGATATAGCACAGGAAATAAAAATATCCAAACTAAATCAACAAAGTGCCAATACAGTCCTACAATCTCAATCCGATTAGTAAATCGTTCAGGGTCACTTTCCCACATTTTAGCACCCGGCATCCAAAAGAAAAAGATAACAATAATTCCACCTATAACATGTAATACATGCAATCCAGTCATTGTGAAGTAAATACCTAAAAAATTGTTAGTACTTGGAAAAAGATGATGATCAAACTTGGCAGTATATTCAAAATATTTGACCACAAGAAATAAACATGCTAATAATAATGTTAAGCCAGCATAGAGTTTAAATTTTTTGAAATCATTTAATTTTAAAGAAGCCCAACTCATAACCATTGTAACAGAAGATGTAATTAGGAACATTGTGTTAAGGGTTGCAAGAGGTACATTCAATATTTCTGCGCCAACAGGCCAGTTATCAACTCCAGTTCTAAGGAAAACATAGGCAGAAAATAATCCTCCAAATAACATAACCTCTGATGCTAAAAAGAGCCAAACTCCTAACTTTCCATTATATAATCCTGTATCCGGTCTATTCTTAACTGTAAAAGGAATATCCATAGATATAATTAACCCTTCTCACTTTGAGGTGAAAAATCATTAGATGCACTAGGTACACTATATTCGTAAGGACCGCGATAAACACTTGGTACCGTTTCAAAGTTACCATGCCCAAGTGGAGGTGAAGTTGTATCTGTCCAATCAAGTGTAGTGGCATCCCAAGGATTAGCTTCACCTGTCTTCTCTCCTTTAAGACTTATTATCATATTAATTATAAAAAATAATTGCGATAATCCAAGTAGCCAAGCGGACATAGACATCACTTCATTTAAATAAAGGACATCAGCTGCATGAGCATAATATTCGCCGCCATCCCATAATCGTCTTGATACTCCAGCTAATCCTTGAATAAACATCGGCATAAATACGCCGTTCATGAAAATAAATGAGAAGAAAAAGTGTAATTTACCCAATAACTCATTTGTCCGCTTACCTGTCATTTTTGGGAACCAATAATAAATGCCCGCGAAAAGAGCAAAAATAGTACCTGGAGCAACTACATAATGGAAATGACCAATAACATAGTAGGTATCATGTAGATGAATATCTGCTGCTGCCAGACCTAGTGGCAGCCCAGTTAAACCACCTATCCCAAACATAGGTAAAAAACCTAAAGCAAATAGCATTGGTGTATTAAATCTGATTGAGCCGCCCCACAAAGAAAGTAACAATGCTGTAAGAATCACTACAGATGGAATTGAAATAATCATGGTTGTAGTTTGAAAGAATGCTCCAATGCTCGTTCCCATCCCAGTGAGATACATATGATGTGCCCAAACGATGAAAGACATAAACCCTAAAAAGACCATTGAATATACTAGAGATTTATATCCTTGAATTGGTTTACGTGTATTATTTGCGATGATCTCCGTAACAATACCAAATGCAGGTAAAATTAAAACATAAACTTCAGGATGTGCCAAAAACCAAAATAAGTGCTGCCACAATAAGGGGCTACCTCCACCTGCATTAGTTAAAACTTCACCTGACACTACCAATCCGCTAGGCATAAAGAAACTTGTGCCCGCCAATCTATCCATCAATTGTAAAACACCGGCTGCCTCTAAAGGTGGAAATGCAAGTAATAAAAGGAAAGCAGTTATGAATTGCGTCCAAACAAAAATAGGCAATTTCATCCATGTCATTCCTTCAGTTCGAAGCTGAATAACCGTTGCTAAAATATTTATCGATCCTAATAATGAAGATGTGATCAGCATTATCATCCCTAACAACCAAACTGTTTGTCCAGTTGTTGCAATATCAGCTAATGGGGGATAAGAAGTCCAACCTGAGTTTGCTGCTCCACCAGGAACAAAAAATCCTACCGCCATAATTACAGAGCCAACAAAATACATCCAATATGATGCCGCATTCAATTTAGGAAAAGCCATATCAATAGCACCGATCTGGAGTGGAACAAAATAATTACCAAAAGCACCAAAAGCTAACGGAACTACCCCCAGAAAAATCATAATTGTTCCATGCATTGCACCTAAAGAATTATACATTTCTGAAGGTAAAATTCCACCATCACCTAATAAACCACCAACAAATGGGACTGGACTTTCCGGATAGGCTAATTGATATCGCATTACCATCATCAATGCGAAACCAAATAAAAGCCATACCAAGGATGTTATACCATATTGAATGCCAATAATTTTGTGATCAGTAGAAAAAACATACTTAGTCCAGAAACTTTGCTTATGATGATCAGTGCTCATTAAATAAAACTCTTATAATTAGAATATAAATAGATCGTGAATATAATTATCCTTACACATCATGACAAAAATATTTCATAGAATTTTTCAATGTTAAGTTTATTGTTATACAAAGAAATAATAGATTAAGTTCGGAGGCTTAAATTAAAATAGTTTTATTAATCTCAGGAGAAAAATAATGCGTAAGGCAATTAATTTAATTTTAATAATTACTTTTGCACTCAGTTCAATTTTTGCAGTTGAAGTTAAAGGAAAAGTAAAATACGTAGGAAAACCACCGAAAGCTAAGCGTCTAAGAATGGATGCAGACCCTGTCTGTGCTGCTTCTCATAGAGAAGCTGCAAGAGCAGAATCATTTATTGTTGATGCTGATGGAAATCTTGCAAACGTTATAGTTTACCTTGAAGGAGTTTCTTATAGTGGAAAGGCACCAACTAAACCAGTTGTTTTAGATCAAAGCGGTTGCATATACTCACCACATGTTGTGGGTTTGCGAGCAGGCCAACCTCTTAAAATATTAAACAGTGATGCTACAATGCATAATATACATGGATTACCAAAGGTTAACCGTGAATTCAATTTTGGAATGCCCAAATCATTAAAAGAAAAATCAGTTACCTTTGAAAAGGCTGAAAGTGTATTTGTTGTTAAATGCGATGTGCATCCTTGGATGAAAAGTTATGCCCAAGTTTTTGACCATCCATATTTTGCTGTAACTGGTCCAGATGGTTCATTTAGTATTAAAGATGTTCCAGATGGTACATATAAAGCAGTTGCTTGGCAGGAGAAATTTAATAAAAGAACATTATCGCAAAATGTAACAGTAAAAGGTGGTAAGGCTACATTAAATTTTACTTTTGAAAGGCCAAAAAAGAAATAATATCATTCTTTTCTTTAAATAAAAAAGCCCCAATAATTATTGGGGCTTTTTTATTATTTAAAACATTAAAATCTTTTACCATTCATCATCGCCCCAATCATCTTCTTCAATAATAAATCCATATCCATTAGATTGAATATGCATTTTTACTATTGAAGAAACATCTTTTTTCCCATTCATCCCCCAGATCCAATCGATCAGTCCATAATATAATTTAGTACTGTCAGAACTTATCCTTGCTACATCATTACCCCATACTTCTCTAACTGAATTTTGAGGTTCCTCAGTTGGAATATACGGTGCAGGCATTTTTGTACCTGGTATAACCTCTTGGGGGTTAATAAAAAACTCCTCCAACCATTCAGGCCTGAGCCTTTCTTTAGTGAGAACTAAATTAGGGGCCCAAGTTAGCGCAGCTTGTTTTGGTTTTTCTTCACCATAAAAATGACAATTATTACATGCACCCATTTCAGCGATTCTCTCACCAGCTCGGGAAGATGAGGAATTTGATAAAAACGTATGTGGATCCTCATACGTTAATGGAAGATTATCTTTGTATTGAAAATATGCAATTACAGTATTCCATTCCTCATCTGTAAAGTTAAAGCTAGGCATTCTAGCTTGTAAATGAGGTCGAATCATTGAAATATTCTTAAACCAATTCAATAACCATTGAGGCTGTGTTTTTCTGCCTTGAGTATTTAATAATGGTGGACTAAAACTTTGCACTAAACTTTGATCTTCAGAATTTGTTTCATCTGCAATCTGCTTAATCCATTCTGCAGTTGCAGGCCAAATTGCACCTCCCCTCCCATCAATTTTGTGGCAACCAAGACAATTATTAGTTTGAAAAAATTGTTCGCCCTTAGTTACAGCGAGAAATTGAGGAGTCTTCTCTGGCATTTTACTTGGCGGAATATCATCTTTAACCAAGCCCATTATTAAAGTAACTAATGATTTTATTTCTTTATCTTCCAGACCATAGTGAGGCATTCGAGATTTTTCTAATGGTCTTAATTCCTTAACTGCAACACTTCCATCTTCATTTGGAATCAGATCAAATGTTTCAGGCTTATTTATTTTATTATAGAACCAGTCCCACCTCGTATGATCAATTTCATCATGCCAAAAACCGAAATCAAGTTTTGATATTAATTTACTACCCTCAGTGTCTAGTGCTATACCAATTGGTTTTCTATTTTCAAACCCTTGTATATTATGGCAAGAGTAACATCCATAATGACCGATTAAATTCTTTCCTGAATGTACCAACTTCTCTTTTATAGACATCTGATCTAACTGAGCATTAACTTGGCTTGTTGAGTTTAATTGTGATAAAAAGTCTGCGGTAATCTCATTCAATATTCCTTCATTTACTTCTGGAACATTTACAGAATCAAATTTGTCATTTTTGTCATTGATAAGATAGCTTGCAATATCACTAGCTTCCTGATCAGATAATCGTAAGTTGGGCATTTTAGTACCAGAATGATAAGAATATGGATTCTTTAACCAAGTATATAGCCATCTTTTTGTAGTTTTAGAACCAAGTCCAATTAAGTTTGGTCCTTGTTCTAGTCGAATGTTTTCAACAGAGGGATTATAGTTTTCATCTTTAAAAGGTTGAATCTCATGGCATCCCATACATCCATATGAAGCAACCAATAACGCTCCATTTTCTGGATCACCCGTTTTCATTCCCCGAGCTAAATTATAATCATCTGATTCTTCATATATAAACTCAGTCATTGCCAAAGCTTCTTGTTCTGAACGTAAAATATCTTTAGGGGTGCTATTATTCCCTTTTTTGAAAAAGTGAGGCATCCATGTATTATGTCTAAATGCTCTTGGTTCCATAATCCATCTGTAAACCCAATCTTTATCTAATTTTGCAGCAGCTTTATAAAGACTTGGTCCAGGTTTGGGCATTTCAGACCATCTATCCATAGAATGGCAGGAATAACACCCTGCCTTTTCAAATGTAGCCATACCTAATGTCAATGTTTCAGCCCCAGCAACCGGCATATTGTCACCATGACATTTAAAACATCCAGCTTCTGCATATTGAGCTGGCAACATTTTGTCCTCCCAATAATGAAGAGCTTCCCAACCATATTTTTCTTTCCATTCTTTTGCTTGGGTATCATTTTTTGGCATATGGCCAGACGAAATAAAATCTGTTCCTCTTCCTCGGCCAGCATGACAAGTTGTACATCCATATTCAATCATTGGATGAGGAGAACTTCCCCCAACAAATTCATCTAATCGTGGATGTGTCGTGTAAGGCTGTGGTTGATCTTCAAAGCCTTTTTTATCAATACCAACATGACAAGTCATACACCTATCAACTTTGGGCATTCCCATATACACTAAATCTTCTTTTAAATCATTGACGACTACTTGCTTAACATCATAATAAGGGTCAATAAAGTCTATTACTGGTAAATCTCTAACAATATTTGCCACTCTATTTGAAAAACTCATTGATTCAGGATCAAGTTTTGATAAGCGGCGTTCTAATAATTGTTTTTCTTTAGTGATTGAAAAAATTTCATCTTCATATTTTTTTATATTTTCATTTATAACCTTTAGCTGATTATTGAGGTCATCTATTTCTAATTGCGTATTCTCAGAAATTATAAAAAAACTATCGGTTTCTTTTTTAAGTCGATTGTACTTTTTTTCTTCTTTTTCAGCATCACCATGACCAAAAAGAGCTTCTTCATATTTATATCTTTGCGCATCCATATCAGCCTTACTAAACTGAAAATTCTGGTTATGTTTATATAATTGAGCTTCTAACTCACCTAACTGAGAATTGATATTATCCACTTTTTCTGCTTCTAATTGCAGATCTTTTTTACTTTCATCTAGCGTATTAAGAAGCACTAAATAATCAGAGTTATCTTGAAGAGCAGCATCCTCAGATTTAATATCTTTTTTAACTTTTTCAATTTCAATATCTCTGAATTCAATTTGATATTTTTTCCATGGCCTATTATAATCATCAGCAAAAACAAGTATCCAGATGGCAGTAAATAAAATACTTGATAGAGCAAACCACTTGTTCAATTTTAGAACATTATAGTATCGCTCTTGATTATTGGAATTATTCATTAATACAAATGTTAATTAAAAATTAAAGAAATACTCAGGTATAGATATTAAATATTTAAGATTGAAAAGCCATCTAAGGTACATTTTAACAGGAAGAAGTGCACCAAAAATCATAAGCACTACAAAGATTGAATAACGGGAAGGTCCTAACTCTTCATAGTACTTTTTAAGGATTGTCTTTGCTAATAAAACTGGTAAAACAGCTACCAGAATAAAAACTAAGATCAATCCAGGTGCTTCTCTTAGTAGAATTGATTGGGGAAGCCCTATCTCTAGCCACTTAACATATACAAACTCAGATAGGTTTACATTTGTCAAAGCTTCAAGTCGATGAGAATCCCAATATTCAAATGGGCCAAAAAATCCCCAATTAGGACCTCTAAGAAATGTGCCAATAACGATTAACACATTCCATAAAACCAACCAACCAAACAAAAAGATAGAAACTGAAAGTTTTCTATCCTTATAACTATAATATCCCGAACCATTTGGGTCAGAATCAATATAGGGAATTGCCATTAAACCTATAATTATAAATGTAGGCAATACCACCCCAGCATACCATGGATCAAAGTAAACTAGCATTTCCTGTAATCCCAAAAAATACCACGGCGCTTTTGCAGGATTTGGTGATTCTGCTGGATTTGCCGGCTGTTCTAAAGGAGCTGGAAGTCCAATTGACCATATTAGCATAAATGCTGAAAATAGAATAAGTGAAATCAGTTCGACATAAACTAAATCTGGCCAAACTAAAACTTTATCACTAGGTGCATCATATTGCTCATCAACAGTTTTCCCTTCTTCAACTAATTTATCATTTTTATACGCCTGACTCATCGATAACCACGTAAAAAATATTAACAATATAATTAATCCAGATATTGGCACATTATCTGGCTTTAATACAATTTTTTGAAAATTATAATCACCAAGTCCAAAAATAAAAAAAGCAATAGTTACAACTGTCATTATAAGCAACCCTTTTCCCGACCATAGTTTATCTATTTTTAATCGCTTATTAATTTTATAGAACCATTGAGTCGGAGGAAAAATAAATGGAAAAATCAATAGCACAGCTGTTACCAAGATGGTGGGGTTAGATAAATAATTAATTACTGATTTAAATGATTCCATAACTATTAAACAGGTGTTGAGATACCTCCATCCTTACGAATTCTCCAAAAATGTACTGCCATAAAAATCATTATAATAAAAGGAAGACCTATACAATGAAGTACATAAAAACGAAGTAGAGTTGCTTCGCCTAAAAATCTTCCACCTATTAGCCCAAAACGGGCATCACTAACTTTTGTAATAAAATTAATATCACCAATTGCTAATAAAGCTGAACCTGGGCCTTCAGCTCCAAGTAACGGAGTTGCACCAGCCATATTTGATCCAACTGCAATAGCCCATATAGCCAACTGATCCCAAGGTAATAAATAACCTGTAAAGCTTAGTAAAAGAGTTAGAACTAGAAGAATTACACCAATCGCCCAATTAAATTCTCTTGGTGGCTTATATGATCCAGTCATAAAGACTCGAAACATATGAAGCCATACAGTTATTACCATAGCATGTGCACCCCAACGATGAATTTCACGCATAATTCCGAATGGCACTTGTTCAGTTAAATCCATCATATCAGTATATGCATATTCAATAGTTGGTCTATAATAAAACATCAAAAGAATCCCAGAAATAGTCAAAATAAGAAAAATAAAAAATGATAATCCTCCCATACACCAAGTAAATTTCAATTTAACCGCATGTTTGGGTAATCTTACCGGATGAAGGTGTAAAAAAACCGAATTTAAAACAACCATCATTCGTTGACGGCGAGATCTTGGAACACCACCTCCTCTAAATATAGACTTCCAGATTTGACCATCTGCGAATTTTTGCAACAAATTTTTCTTTTCACTCATAAGATTTAATTAATTTCTATTTATTATACTTTTAGAAAAGCCTCTGGGTCTGTCCACTGGCCTTTTTCTTGTTGATATTTTGTGTTTTTATCAATAATTATTTGACCATCATCTGCCAAAGTAATTTTAAATCGTTCTAATGGTCTAGGCGCTGGTCCTTCAAAATGGATACCAGTTATTCGAAATCCACTACCATGACAAGGACATTTAAATTTTTTAGCTGTAGGTTGCCAATTAGGCGTACAACCTAAGTGCGTACATGTAGTTGACAGAGCGTAAATTCCTTCATCGTTCCTAACCATCCAAACACCATATTTTTCTTTCCATCTTAGATCAACTTCGCCAACTGTATAGTCATCAGGATATCCTGCTCTAAAAGTTTGAATTGGCTCAAACAAAACATTAGGAAAAAAGAACCTCAACATCATAGTGAAAAAACCGCCAGTAGCTGCAACAAATGCTAACCATCCTACTGAAATCCATGAAAAGAAGGACCTTCTTGAGACCTCTGATTCTTTATCAGCAATATTTAGAGCTGCGGGGGGTGGCCCTGAAGGAGTGATTGTTGCTGTTTTTTTATTTTCAGGCATGTGGGAATCTTTTTAATAATTTAATAACGCTTTTCGCGCAGCTTCTCTCACTTTTAAGTTTGAATCATTATTTTTTAACCGAGTCAATGGTTCCACAAAATCAGAATCACTAAGTAAAGGAACTATATTAATTACTACCATTAATACCTGTACTTGCTCAATTTCATCTATATTAGGGAAAGAATCTAAATATTTTCTATCCAACAGGTCTAATAAAATTCTTTTCCCACTCGCATCTTTTTGCTTTGCTAATGCAATGGCAGCGTCCCATTTAACATTTGGTTCTATATCCATTAACATTTTTTTTAATTCAGGGATTGCATATGGATCACCAATCTTTCCTAGAGCGATTACGGACTGCAGCCTTACTTGTGGACTTCCACTTCCTAATAATTCAATTAATTTTTCTACTGCACGTTTATCACCAAGATTTCCAAGTGCGAAAGTTGAAGCCTTAGTTACTTCAGTTTCAGATTCGTCTAATGCATTAAGTAAGGTTTCAACATATCTTAAATCTCCAGTTGCTCCCATTGCAATAGCTAAATATTGTCTGATTCTAGCATCTCTATCATGTTCAGCATAATTAAAAGCAGAAATCATTTCTTGAACAAAAAGATCATCTGTAGGGACCATATCTGGGTTAGATAATATTTTAGATAATTCAAAAGCGCCTTGCCATCTTTTTGTACTTCCACCAATTTTTACATCTTCTAAATAATCTCTAGCCGTGTTTGGTTCAGCGGTCATAATCCTAGCGATTAGAAATATTATTACAGCAAAAATAGCAATGATAAAGGGTACAACAAAAAAACTGTGAATAACTACGCTAACAGCTGATTTTTTTTCAGATTTGGATTGATCTTCCACTATAATTCAATTGTATTGTGCCGCGGAAAGGACTCGAACCTTCACGCCTATTGGCACTGGTTCCTAAGACCAGCGTGTCTACCAATTCCACCACCGCGGCAAT
>JAYZKF010000190.1:0-9840 GCA_036163755.1 Fidelibacterota bacterium | reverse complement strand
ATTTCATCAGATTATCTGGTGCCATATCCCAATGCTTCAATTGTTGCGTAGTGTATTGCAGAGCATTATGGGGATCATTCAGATCAGGCTTAGCTGGAAAATTGATAGGAACAATCATAAAAGAAGCCGGCATCTTATCAATCCTACGGTATTCATATCCATTTCCTTTGACCCACATATTCAAACCGAATTCTTTGGCAATATTCAAAGAACGGTCAATATATAATTCATTATTTGTTTTAAATACAAATGGACCTTTTTGATCCAAAGTATTTGCTAATGCATCTAATGAACGATCCATTTGGATAGGTTCATTATCATCAGGATATTTTGCTAAAATCTTTTGAGATTTATCATACCACGAAGCATCAATTAAACCTTGGCGAATAAATGCGATAATGCCCAACAATGAAGTAGGATATTCTCGAGCACCCCAACCACCTGCCGCATATTCAATAACTTGGGCGACATTATTTGAAAGAACTTTAGGGTTGCTTCCTAGTTGCACTAGCCCTGATCTTCCTTGAAAGATCCCTCCTTTAGGAGCGATATGAGCTGTTGTAAATCCTAGTTTATGAAGTTCCGTTAGAGTTTTTTCTTTAGGGTGAAAAAGATCAGCAGCACTCAAATAAGCGCGCATATTTGAATTCCAATATGCTTGAAGTGATGTATCTCTTTTGACAGAATTAACATCTAGCCAACTTTCAATAAAACCAGCGTAAATATGTTTGCCATCCATATCTATTATTGTAGCTTGATCTGGTATTTTTATATTTTTCCCTACTGATTTTATAATTCCATCACGTAGAACTACTGTGCCATCATATAATGTTTTTCCTGGACTAGCATGAACAGTTGCATTGGTTAGAGCCCATGCCCTTGGAGGATTCCGATGCAGTTCTTTAGCTGGACCGGTTTGGCCGTAGATCACTGGAATAAAAACAAATAATATAATTAGTCGTATTTTCATAACCTTACCTCAGAAATTGGGTCCACGCAAATGCGTTGACCTGATTTTTTTTGTCAAATATTTATACGCTTCATCCACCGTATCACAAATCTTAAATAAGTCAAGATCTGCTCGAGAAATAACACCTTTCTCAATTAGGAACTCCCAATTAACTACGTTATCCCAATAATTACTATCAAATAGAACAATTGGAATTTGCTTTCGTAGTTTTTTGGTTTGAATGAGAGTTAACGCTTCCATTAATTCATCCAATGTTCCAACTCCACCTGGCCAAACAACTATTGCTTTAGCCAAGTATAAGAACCAAAACTTACGCATAAAAAAGTAATGAAAGTTAATTTCGAGATCATCTGATATCCATTCATTCCCGACTTTTTCAAAAGGGAGTGAAATAGATAGACCTACTGCAAGACCTTTTGCTTCGGCCGCACCTTGATTTGCCGCTGCCATTATTCCGCCACCCCCACCTGATGTAACAATAAAACGCTTTTTCTTATATTTTAATTTTTTACTCCATTTTGTCATGCGATATGAAAGTTCACGGGCAGATTCATAATAATAGCTCATCTCAAGATCTGTCAATAAACGATCTTTTTTCTTTTTTGATATGTTTTTAGGAGCCGCTTTTAAAGCTGACTTTGCTTCTTTTTCAGATTTTAATCTTGCTGACCCAAAAAATACGATCGTATCTTGAATATTATTTCGTTTAAATCTTTGAAAAGGTCCAAAATATTCAGATAGGAGTCTAATTGATCTTCCATCTGGGCTCCCCAAAAATTCGCGATTATAATAAAAACGATCCTTATTTTCTTTACTCATTACTAACACTCCTAGTGTTTATTCTTTTTTCTTCTTAATTATTATTGAGAAGTTAGGCAAAGTCAAAATAAAGGGTTCTTAAAAATTGTTATTTTTGAATCAACTAAAGTAAGGTCGTATTTTTTCTAATTCTAATTAGCAAAGGAATTTAGAATGGCACAAATTTCTACAGTTGAATATTTAGGTGGATTGAGGACCAAAGCGATTCATTTGGAATCAGGTAGTGAAATATATACTGATGCTCCGAAGGATAATGAAGGTAGAGGTGAATTATTTGCACCAACGGACCTTGTGGCAACTGCTTTAGCAAGTTGCATGATCACAATTATGGGAATTATGGCTAGGCGTCATGGGTTTGATATAAAAACAACGCGAGCTGAAATAGAAAAAGAAATGGATAATAGCCCAAGAAGGATATCTGCAGTGCGTATTCATATCCATTTTCCAAAGAATTACACTGACAAAGAAAAAAAACTTCTTGAAAGAACAGCTTATACTTGTCCCGTAGGAAAAAGCCTCAGCGATAAATTAGAAGAAGAAATTAATTTCCACTATCCTAATTCTTAATTTTCATTATTGAATTCATTTTTAGGTCATACTAAGTTTGATTGTCACATATGACCTCGGAATTCAAGCTAGCACCATCAATTTTATCTGCTGATTTCTCAGATTTAAAATTAGCATTAACTCAATGTGAAGAGGGCGGTGCACACTGGATTCATATTGATGTGATGGATAATCAATTCGTCCCGAATCTTACTATTGGCCCTCCTGTTGTTAAATCATTAAGACCAAAAACAAATAAATTCCTTGATGTTCATATGATGGTGATCGAACCCGAAAAATTAGTAGAACCTTTTGCTAAAGCTGGAGCTGATTTAATTACTTTTCATATTGAAGCAACAGATGATCCTGATAGCATAATTGATTTGATACGTTCTGCGGGAGCTCAAGTAGGAATTTCTATTAAACCTTCAACTTCATTATCAGAGATAGAACCTTATTATGATAAAATAGATTTGATATTAGTAATGAGTGTTGAACCAGGGTTTGGTGGCCAGGGTTATATCGAAGAATCGACAGATCGAATTAGAAAAATTAAGCAACAATTAACTGAGCAATGTCTACAGGATAGAGTTTCTATTGAAGTTGATGGTGGCATCAAATTGCACAATGCTAAAGAAGTCATAGATGCAGGGGCAGATATTCTTGTTGCAGGATCAGCTGTTTTTAATACTGATGACCCAATACAAACTATCAAAGAATTTTATAGTTTATAATTATAGTTAAAACATGAGATCTTATAAAGATATTGATACTTTTTCTGAATGGACATCTGAAGAACAGTATCAGTTCGCTTTGGCAGTGACCAAAGGTCTTATAATGGATATGGTTAGAAAAGCGAATTCTGGTCATAGTGGAGGCCCAATGTCCTCTGCGGATTTTACCCAGATATTATATACAAAATATTTGAACTTTGATCCTTCAGATCCTGAATGGTTTAATAGGGATCGTTTTGTCCTTTCAGCGGGTCATGAATCAGCTTTGATTTATTCAATGCTTGCTCAAATAGGCTGGCTTAATAAAGAGGATTTAGAAAATTTTCGTCAATTGAACAGCCGTACTCCTGGCCATCCTGAAGTCGAAATACCTGGCGTTGAATGTACAACGGGTCCTCTTGGCCAAGGTTTGGCAATGGCAGTTGGTATGGCGACAGCAGAATCTATGCTAAGAGCGAGATTTGGAGAAATAGTAAGTAATGCAGAAGAATTATTGGGTCACTATACTTATGTAGTAGCGGGTGATGGTGATTTTCAGGAACCTGTTGCTTTGGGATCGGGCTCAATGGCAGGGCATTGGGGATTATCGAGACTTATTGTTTTTTACGATTCCAATAATGCACAGATCTCGGGTAAAGTTGACCGATCAGATTCAACCAATTATGCGCAAGTTTTTGAGGGGTTTGGCTGGCATGTACAAGAGATTGATGGTCATAATTATAATGATATTTGTGAAGCCATTGAAAAAGCCCAAGTTGTTGATAGACCTAGTCTTATTATCGGAAATACAATTATGGCTAAAGGTTCGGCAAATATGGAAAAGGATCATGAAACACATGGTGCCCCTCTTCCACAAGAAGAAATTGATGAGACAAAAGAAAAGCTTGGATTACCTCCGGATCCATTTTATTTGCCAAATGAAGTCATTGATTATTTTCAAACTAGATTTTCTTCATTATCGAGCGAAGTCAATTCTTGGAATGAAGAGATAGGGAAGGCATCATCCAATGGGGAATTCAAATCTCTTTGGGATAGTGCAGTATTAAATAAAATAGAAAATATTGAATGTCCAGAATTTGAAGAGGGTACTACTTTAGCAACCCGGAAAGCTTTCGGAGCTAGTTTGGATAAATTTGCCGAGCAAGTTCCCTCTATTATTGGGGGATCAGCTGATTTAGAACCCTCAAATTATACAGGAAATTTTGCAAAGGTTTATGGAGATTTCACTAAGGAAAATCGGTTAGGTAGAAATCTTGTTTTTGGTGTAAGAGAATTTCCGATGGCTGCATCTATGAATGGTATGGCTTTACATGGGGGTGTGATTCCTTTCGGAGGAACTTTTTTAGTTTTTGCTGATTATGAAAGGCCTGCTTTAAGATTAGGTGCTATCCAGAATTGTACAGTGATCCATGAATTCACACATGATTCATTTTGGGTTGGAGAAGATGGACCCACTCACCAACCGATTGAACATGCAATGGCATTAAGAGCAATACCTAATTTTAATGTATTTAGGCCGGCAGATGCAAAGGAGACTGCGGCTTGTTTTAAATTATCAATAATGCAGAGTACTGGTCCAAGTGCTCTATTATTAACAAGGCAAGGCGTGCCGGTTTTGAACCAGGATATGGATACGATTATTAATGGTGTATCAAAAGGAGCATATGCTGTACTCGATTGTGAAAACCCTGATTTGATTATTTTAGCAACTGGATCGGAAGTCTCATTAGCAATAGAAGTTGCTAATATGATGAATGATAAGCAGATCCGCGTCGTGAGTATGACATGCTGGGAGATATTTGATAAACAACCAGACGATTATAAATCTTCTTTAATTCCAAGCCGTGGAGCCATGAAAGTTTCAATCGAAGCTGGTATTACTATGGGGTGGGATAAATATGTTGGTCCAAATGGTCTTTCAATTGGTATTAACCATTATGGTGCGTCTGCGCCTGGTAAAGACCTAGCAGCTAAATTTGGTTTTATAGCTGAAAAAGTAGAGCCTCAAATCAGAGAACATTTAGCGAATTTATTGTAATTTTAATGAAAATACATATTGCAACAGATCATGCAGGATTAGAATTAAAAAACACTATACGTGATTATTTAAAAGAAAAAGGATATGATGTCACAGATCATGGAGCCCATGAATATGACGCTTTGGATGATTATCCTGACTTCATTTTCCCATGTGCTCATGCAGTTGCTTCAGATACAGATAGTAAGGGTATTATTTTAGGAGGATCTGGGCAAGGGGAAGCCATGGCCGCAAATCGAGTCAAAGGTGTGCGAGCAGCTGTTTTTTATAATGGTCCTGATGAAATTATTAAACTTTCTCGAGAACATAATGATGCAAATATTCTTTCTCTAGGTGCACGTTTCATGACAGAGGAAGAGATCTATGATATTCTTGAAATGTGGCTTAATGAACCTTTTGGAGGAGGTCGACATCAAAGAAGGATTGAAAAGCTAGATCATTGATCAAGTTCTTTTGGCCTTTGAAGCCAATCTAAAGTTCCTTTTCCAAAATCAATTTCATTCCATTTATTCACATCAAAATCAATTTTTGCCATATTAGCTGTGGTGAATTG
This sequence comes from Fidelibacterota bacterium, assembly GCA_036163755.1. GTDB lineage: Bacteria > Fidelibacterota > Marinisomatia > Marinisomatales > TCS55. The sequence continues at coordinate 4,180 of JAYZKF010000190.1, read as the reverse complement.
AACATGGTTTAAATCACAAGCTTGGCAAATAAACATAGAAAAATTTGGTTCATGCCCAACGAAACAAATTGATTGGATTGAATCTAGTTGTGACTTTGCAATTGAAAGTAAAATCGTTGGTGGTCCACCATAAATTGCTGATTCAAGGACCATAGTCGATGACCATTTTCCTTCTTCAATAGCTAATTCGACAGTTGTTTTTGCACGCACTGCTGTAGATGAAATTACAAGATCAGGTATTTGTTTTTTGTTTGCTAGAAATAGTCCCATTCTTTTAGCTGCTTTGATACCGCGAGGTGCCAATGGTCGGTTATGATCTGAATCATAATATGTATTCCACTCAGATTTTCCATGTCTAAAAAGTAAAATTGATTTCATTTCTTTTGACTCCTAATTTTTCATTATCTCATTATTGATCTGGGAATAGTCTTCTTGAGTGTTCATATTACTAAATTGTAATCTATAATTATCCATTTTAACGTAGTCCGTTTTTATACAATCAATTAATGCATGTAGACTAAGTTCATTTTTTTCTATTTGGTTTGAGATTTGAGTAAATGTTTTTATATGATAGAATGCGCAGACTGGTTGTAAATAATCTCCAATTTTAGGGACTATAGCATTTTTTGATTTATTTCCTGATTCCCATATATTTTTAATTAATGTTGGTGTCATTAAGGGTAGGTCAATAGAAATTACAAAGTTCCAATCTGAATTAGTTTTATTAAGTGCTGAAAAAATACCATTAATAGGTGCTTGAAAAGCAAACTCATCTTTAAGAAATGGTTTATTAAGTCCTGTTGGTTTCTTTTTGCCAACAATAAAAGTGTTATCAAATAAAGAACACATATTATATACATGGTCAAGTAATGTTCCTGTACCAATTTTGCTTTTCCATTTGGGGTAGCCAAACCGTTTACTTTGACCCCCAATTAAAATAAATGCAGAGGCTGCAATTTTTGTAGACCTATTCATAGAAAGTTTTAGTTAATATTAATATGCTTAAATATACGAGTAACACAAAATAAATGAATTACGGATTTGTTATTGATAATCGCATGTGCATTGGATGTCATGCTTGTACTGTCGCTTGTAAGAGTGAACATGATATTCCAATCGGTGTAAATCGTACCCATGTAAAATATATTGAAAAGGGCCAATTCCCAAATTCTACTAGAGAATTTTCAGTTCATAGATGTAACCATTGTGCTGATGCTCCTTGTGTTGAAATATGTCCAACAACCGCCCTGTATGATCGCGCAGATGGAATTGTTGATTTTGATAGTGATCGTTGTATAGGATGTAAATCATGCATGCAAGCTTGTCCTTATGACGCATTATATATAGATCCAGATACGCATACTGCTGCAAAGTGTAATTATTGCGCTCACAAAGTAGACTATGGCTATGAACCTGCGTGTGTTGTTGTTTGTCCTGTTGAAGCAATCATTTCTGGTGATCTAGAAGATCCAGATTCAAATATTTCTCATCTTGTAAAAAATGAAAAAACAATGACACGAAAGCCAGAAAAATTAACTGTACCAAATCTGTATTATATAAATGGTTCAAATGAAATGTTAAATCCAACTGCTACTGAAAGAAGCTCAGATTATTTATGGTCAGAACAATCCAAGGGGGTAGGACACTTTGCAAAATATGCTGAAGAAAGAGTTGCTGAATCGAATACAGAAAATTTATTAGTTCAATTAGCAATGGAAAATTCATCACAATCAGGAAAGCCAATAGATAGGCGTGCAATCGATGATGTTGCTAAAGAAATTAAAGAAGATTTAAAGAATAATGAGGCTAGAAGAACATATGATACACCTAGCAAGGGTGTATTATGGGGATGGGAAGTATCAACTTACGTTTGGACAAAAGCTATTGCGACTGGGACATTCCTTATACTCGCATTGTTTTCATTAATATCTGGTGATCTCAATTATTCTGTAGAAAGGAATGCAATGATTGTATCTTTAATATTTATGGCGATCACTGGCCTATTACTTGTTTTGGATCTTGATAGACCTGATAGATTCCTTTATGTATTATTGCGACCCCAATGGAAATCATGGTTAGTACGCGGAGCTTATATAATAACCACTTTTGGTGGATTAGTTACATTAAAATTGATTGACAATATTTTTGATCTAGGAATGAATTTTTTATGGTATCTAGGAGCAGTTTTCGCAGTCATGGGAGCTATTTATACTGCATTTTTATTTGCGCAGGCTAAGGCTAGGGATTTCTGGCAATCAAAATGGGCCTCATCCATCCATATGTTGAACCATGCAATTATAGCTGGCTTAGTTGTCATGACATTTCTTGATTTTAGTTTATTAATACAAACTGTAGATATACTTATGGGTGCCATTGTATTAAATTTGCTTTTGATTGCGAAAGAAATATTTTTTCCACATAACACGTCTGATACAATGCAAGCAATCATTTTAATCAAAAAGGGATATTATGCTAAATATTTTTGGACTGGAGTTTTAGCTGGAAATTTTATTCCGTTGATAATGCTTTTATATTATCCCGATATATTATTTTTGATTTCTGGGTTGCTAATTATGTCGGGTATTTTCTTAACTGAATTAGTAAGAATTAGAGTGCCTCAAATGATAGCGTTAAGTTAGAATTATGAAAAGAAGTTGGATTGAAACTTTTTCTGAATCTATAGGTCTCATATCAAAAATTTCTGATAGACCAGATTGGTCTGAAGAATTTGCGATGGAAGGTCCGAGGGAATTATATAAATATCCAGACCCCAGTGAATGGGATGACTTTATAGAGTTGGACCCATTAGCATGGCCACAGAAAAAGGAACGCCATTATTCAGTTGTACCCACAACCTGTTTTAATTGTGAATCAGCTTGTGGATTATTAGCCTATGTTGATAAAGATACGAATCAAGTGAGGAAATTTGAGGGCAATCCTCATCATCCTGGAAGTAGAGGTCGTAATTGTGCAAAAGGACCAGCAACTATAAATCAGATCAATGACACCGAACGTATTCTTTATCCAATGAAAAGAGTTGGCAAGAGAGGCGATGGCAAATGGGAACGGATTTCATGGGATCAAGCTTTAGATGAAATTTCAGAAAAAATTGCGAATTCTTTACGTAAAAGCAAAGAAAAAGTAGTTTACCATGTTGGCCGTCCAGGTCATGAAGGGTATGCTGAACGTGTGCTTAAAGCCTGGGGTATCGATGGTCATAATTCTCATACAAATATATGTTCTGCTGGTGCAAGGACTGGTTATGCATTGTGGCATAAGTATGATCGACCTAGTCCTGATCATACAAATGCTGAAGTAATTTTATTAGCATCCTCTCATTTGGAAACTGGTCATTACTTTAATCCACATGCGCAAAGAATAATTGAAGGCATGATGAAGGGTGCAAAACTAATTGTTATGGATCCACGTTTATCAAATACTGCATCAATGGCAGACGAATGGATGCCAACTTATCCTGGGAGTGAATCTGCTGTATTTATGGCCATAGCAAAAATAATATTAGATGAGGGTATGTATGATCGTCATTTTATGGAAAACTGGGTCAATTGGGATGAGTACTTAAAAAAACTTTATCCTGAAGATCCAATAGAATTTGATCAATTTATTAAACGTTTAAGTCAAGAATGGGAAGAGTATACACCAGAATATGCAGCAGCAGAATCACAAATAGATAAAGACCAAATTCTTAGAGTAGCCAATTTGATTGGTAAAGCAGGTAAAAAATTCTCAACACATGTTTGGAGAGGACCTTCTATAGGAAATTTAGGAGGTTGGCAGGTTTCACGAACCCTTCATTTATTGAATGTGCTAACTGGGTCTGTTGGTACAGAAGGTGGGACATCACCAAGTGCATGGAATAAATTTCATCCATCCTTTTTTGATTCTCCTCCAGGTCCTGATGCATGGAATGAATTGAACTGGCCTAAGGAATACACATTAGCTCATTATGAGATGAGCCAAATATTACCGCATTTAATCAAGGATGGTAGAGGAACTTTAGATGTCTATTTTACCCGTGTATTCAATCCAGTATGGACCTATCCTGATGGTTTTAGTTGGATTGAAATGTTGACCGATGCTGAAAAGCTAGGTTGCCATATTGCTTTAACACCAACATGGAATGAAACAGCTTTTTTTGCTGATTACGTTCTTCCTATGG
>JAYZKF010000189.1:0-4201 GCA_036163755.1 Fidelibacterota bacterium | reverse complement strand
GATAGTTCTGCTGTTAAAATAAGATATGCCCACGTTGGGATTGGTACTTCAGAACACCCTTTAATTAAAACCCTTTTATCATTGTATTGGGACCAATCAATATCAGCAACTTTTTGGCGAAAGACTTTCTCTCTTAATATGCCATCATCCAAAAAGTCATTAAGTAATATCGTTTCCATTTAACCTTTAATCTTATCTGAAGACATATATACAGTTTTATTATCTCCCATAAAATAGTGATGATCTAAAATCCCATAACCTTCACTATTTCTAGTTGGACAATCAGGCAAACAAGGCTCTCCATTACTACGATGCCTAACTAGATTCAATAATTTTTCATCAGTTTCAGTTGCACCAGCAACTAATTCTTCATCAGTCTCTACAAACCATTTCATGGTTATAAGATATTTATATTTTTTCGTTTCACTTCCGTTATCACTCATTCTCAAACTCCTTTAAAGACTTTAAGTTCTAGGGGAAAAGTAAGCAAAAATCAATTGAAAATACGGACTGTTTTTTCAATACCTTCTACTAATTTTTCAATATCTTGTTTAGTATTATAAAGATAAAAGCTTGCTCTTGCTGTTGCTGAAATTTCTAATTTATTCATAATTGGCTGTGCACAATGGTGACCAGCACGAATGCAGATTCCATCTGTATCTAAAAATTTTGCTAGATCATGAGGATGGATATTTTTTACGTTAAAAGGAATCACCCCGCCGCGATTTTCAGCTCCGCCATACAAAGTGACGTTTTTATTCTGTTCAAGTAGTTTTAATCCATAATGCAATAATTCTTGCTCATGTTGATGAATATTTTCTATGCCAATTTTTTCTAAATAATCAATTGATGCGCCTAATCCAATTACTTGTGCAATATTTGGGGTGCCAGCCTCAAATTTCCATGGGACTTTGTTCCATGTCGATTTATCCATATTTACAGTATTTATCATTTCGCCACCACCCATAAATGGATCCATTTTTTCCAAAATATTTTTTCTGGCAATCAATACTCCGACACCAGTGGGGCCAAGCATTTTATGTCCTGAGAATGCATAAAAGTCACAGTCCAAATTTTTTATATCAACTTTCATATGTGGAACAGCTTGTGCACCATCAATGACAGTAATTGCACCAACTTTCTTGGATTCAGTGATAATATCATTTATGGGATTGATAGTACCAAAAACATTTGACTGATGAGTTAGGCTGATCAACTTTGGTTTGAGAGAGATGCTTTCCTTCAATTTTTCTAGTTCGAGCGTTCCATCTTTTTTTATTGATATATAGTTGAGAGTAGCATTTGATCTTGAACATAATAATTGCCAAGGTACAATATTGCTATGATGTTCCATTTCTGTGATCAGAATCTGATCATGGTTGCTAAGATTGTTAGATCCCCATGCATAAGCAATTAAATTTATTGATTCAGTTGTCCCTTTTGTAAAAACAACAACATGAGAATCAGGTACATTAATAAATTGTCTTACTTTTTCACGGACACTTTCATATTTATCCGTTGCTTTCTCACCTATTTCATAAAGAGCACGATGAATGTTAGCTGAATATGAGCTATAATAGGATGAGATGGAGTCTATAACAAGTTCTGGTTTTTGACTGGTTGATGCGGAATCAAGATAAATAAAATTTCCATCTTTTTTCTTATATGCCGGGAAATCATTTCTAATTTGGCTTATATCTAACATTAAAGCATACCCAATTGGAGTCGTGCTGCTTCATTAATCATTTCACGATCCCAGGGTGGATCCCAAACTAACTCTACAGTTACCTCATTTGATCCAGGGACACCTTCAATTTTTTGTTTTACTTCCGATGCAATCATGTCACCCATGCCGCATCCTGGCGCAGTAAGTGTCATTTTTACATCTACATTAGAGCCACCATCTTTGCTCTCAGTTATCTTGCAGGAATAAATAAGTCCAAGGTCAACTACATTGACAGGAATTTCAGGATCATAGCAGGTTTTCATCGCTTCCCATACAGCTTTTTCATTAACACTTCCATCTGTATTTTTTTCTTCTAGCCAAGGTTGAACTTCGGGTACCTTTCCAATTGCATCTGCATCACTGCCTTCAATTCGTACAAGATTTCCTCTGATCATAACAGTATAACTTCCACCTAAAGCTTGAGTGATATGACCTTCTTCACCTTTCTTAAGAGTAATTTTATTTCCAAAGGGGATAAGGGTTGCTTCGCAATCACGTTCTAGAATTACTTGTTCATCAATATCTGAATACATATTTTAATCCAATAACTCCGTTTGAATTTTACTTATGGCATTACTAAAGCCATTTGTTCGCTGACTACTTATGGAACGCCCTAATCCAACTGAATCAAGAAATTGACTACCATCAATATCTAAAATTTCTTCTTTTGTATGGTCGTTAAATGATCGTTCAATTAAAGATAGCAGACCCCTAACTATCATTGCATCTGAATCCGTTTGAAAAAAATATTTCTCTCCATTTCTTTTACAAGTGACCCAGGCTTGAGATGTGCAGCCATGAATGCGATTTTCTTCTACTTTTTCTTCTGATGATAATCCATCTAGATCTTTCGCGAGATCAACCAAAAATATATATTTATCTCTGGGATCACTAAATATTGAAAATTCATCCCGTATTTTATCAAGAGTTTCAATTATGCTAGACATCAATTAGAACACTTTCTAGCCAATTTGTAACTTTATCATCAATATAATCTTTGACATCTTTATTGTTTATCTGATCAATAATATCTTTAGCAAAGCCATTTATGATTAATTCTATTGCCTTGGGCTTACTTATTCCTCTTGATTGCAGGTAAAATAATGCTTCTGGATCAATCTGCCCAGTCGTCGAGCCATGAGAGCATTTTACATCTTCCGAATAAATTTCTAATTGTGGATTAGTATTCATGATTGCTTCTGGGCTTAACAATAAATTCTTGTTCGCTTGATCTGCATCTGTATGTTTTGTGTCTTCTTTAACAACTACTTTTCCGTTAAATACACCGGATGATCTATCCGATAAGATATATTTAAATAACTGTTTGCTTTGGCAAGTATTTTTAAGATGATCAACAATTATATGTTGATCATGATGTTGATCATTCTTAATGGTGGATAATCCGTTGAGGCTAGCATATCCACCTTTATCTTTGAAAGATAAATTTATATTATGGCGAAATAGTTTGCTGCCAGATGATATTGAAACGGTATTTAGTTGGCTGTCAGCTCCAAGAGTATAATTAGTTGAGGCAATATGGTTTGCTAGTATATCCTCTGCTTCAATACGAAAATGATTTAATTTTGCGTTATTATTTATAAAAATATTAGACACAGGATTAATAAAATAATCCAAGTCTGTTGATCCCATATAGTGCTCAACAATTGTTGCTTCTGAATTATCACCAAGTTGAAAAATGAATCTTGGATGATTCATCAGTGGATCTACAATGTTCTGAGTAGCATAGATTAATTGAATTGGCTTATCTAAAATCACATCTGAATCAAGTGTAATGCAAATACCCGAATTCATCATAGACGTATTTAATGCGCTAAATGGATTTGAATTATTATGATCTAGATATAATTCTTTATTTGCTTTAAAATGATCAAGGTTAGTAGTCACCGATATTGATTCAGGTATATTAGCTAAATCAGGTTGATAATGACCATTGACAATAAAAATAAGGTATGTGTTAGGAATTCGTTCTGTGATATCATTCGGAAATTGAGGTAAATCTTCAGCCCATGATAATCGATAATCTATTTTTTTAAATGAAGAAAAATCTGTGAATTGCCAGTCTTCCCACTGTTTTGTAGGAAAACCTAGATTTTTAAATTGATCAAATGCTTTTGATCTTAACTGATGAAGCTCTTGATCTTCATCAGGCCAATAAGCCAATAGACTCTCAAACTGTTTTTGAAACTGGTTTATTACTCGAGCCATGAGTAGCCTTTTTCCTCTAATTGATTCGCCAGCTCAATATCTCCTGACTTAACGATTTTTCCATCAATTAATACATGTATGTAATCAGGGTGCATATATTCAAGTAGTCGTTGATAATGAGTAATGGCCAAAAAAGACCGATCCTTATTTCTAAAATTATTTACACCTTTTGCGATAGTTTTTAATGCGTCAATATCAAGGCCTGAATCAGTTTCGTCAAGTATGGCTAATTCAGGTTCAAGGGTAAGC
>JAYZKF010000188.1:0-12844 GCA_036163755.1 Fidelibacterota bacterium | reverse complement strand
CAAATGGATGGAGCTATCTTAGTAGTTTCCGCTGCAGATGGTCCAATGCCTCAAACTAGAGAGCATGTGCTATTAGCTAGACAAGTGAATGTTCCCTCCATTGTTGTATTTATGAATAAAACTGATCAAGTAGATGATGAGGAGCTTTTAGAGTTGGTTGAAATGGAATTAAGGGATCTACTGAATGAATATGAATTTCCAGGGGATGATATTCCAATAATTAAAGGTTCAGCATTAAATGCTTTAAATAATGTAAGTGATGATGCTGCAACCAGTTGCATAACTGAATTAATGGAAGCATGTGACAGCTTTATTCCTGAGCCTGAGCGTGATATTGATAAACCGTTTCTAATGCCCGTTGAAGATGTATTTTCAATAACTGGCCGAGGGACTGTTGGTACTGGTCGAGTTGAAAGTGGTATAATTAAAGTTGGCGATGATGTTGAGATGATTGGAATGGGTGAGACAAGAAAAACAACAGTTACTGGCGTTGAAATGTTCCGCAAGCTATTAGATGAAGGTCGTGCGGGAGATAATGCGGGATTATTACTTAGAGGGGTAGATAAAGAAGATTTGACTCGAGGCATGGTTTTGGCAGCACCGGGGTCAATTACTCCTCATACGAAATTTAAAGCAAGCGTTTATGTCCTTAAAAAAGATGAGGGGGGTCGACATACTCCATTTTTTAATGGATATAGACCTCAGTTTTATTTTAGGACGACAGATGTGACTGGAGTTGCAACTTTGCCAAGTGGAACTGAAATGGTAATGCCTGGTGATAACGTTGAACTTGAAGTTGAATTAATTACACCAATTGCAATGGATAAGGAATTGCGTTTTGCAATTCGTGAAGGTGGTCATACTGTTGGCGCTGGTGTTGTAACTGATATTGTTGAATAAAGGTCTTTCGCTGGATGGCTGGTAATAGTAAACGTGCAATTATTCAATTGGAAAGCACTGAAGGAACAGGATACAGATATACTGTGACAAAAAGTAAACGATTGCATCCTGATCGTGTTGAGTATCGTAAATATGATCCAATTGTTAAGAAACACGTTATTTTCAAAGAGACAAAATAGTTAATCCTAATTGCATAAAGCGCTGGAAGCTGACTAGCTACTAGATATAGCAAAATTAGGAGTGTAGCTCAATTGGTAGAGCACCGGTCTCCAAAACCGGGGGTTGCAGGTTCAAGTCCTGTCACTCCTGCAAAAGATGGCTTTCCAATTTTATATTTGGAAAGATAGGATGTTATGAATAAGATTAAAAATTTTTTTGCTGATGTTAGGTTTGAAATGTTAAAAGTTTCATGGCCAAATTGGAGCGAGTTAAAGGGTTCTACATTTGTCGTCATTTCTTTTTCAATACTTATCAGTATATTTTTATTTTTTATTGATAGGATATTGTCAAGTATTTTACAAGTGATTTTATAATTTTTATGAATTGGTATACTTTAAGAGTCATCTCAGGTAAAGAAAGTAAGATTAAAGAAAATCTTTTATTCGAATTAGATTTTCAAAATTTGTCCTCTGAAGTTGAGGATATCATGGTTCCTTCTGAAAATATTGTTGAGATGAAAGAAGGTAAAAAGAGAGTTAAGAGAAAAGTGTTTTTTCCTGGTTATATTTTAATCAATATGAGTGAATCTAAAGAGGCTAAGTATTTAATAGAAAATACGGATGGAGTTATAAATTTTGTAGGGCCGAACGGAGAGCCGCAGGCATTAAAAGATGATGAGATTTCACGAATTATTGGTGAAGTTGAAGGGCGCGATGGTAAAGAGGTTGTAATAGCTCCTTATAAGGTTGGTGATGCGGTTAAGGTCACTGATGGTCCATTTGCGGACTTTTCTGGTTTTGTTAACGAAGTAAATAATGAAAAACAAAAAGTTAAGGTTTCGGTGAGCATATTTGGCAGACCTACTCCAATAGAACTTAATTTTTTACAAGTAGAAATTGAAAAGTAGATAATAAAGTGGCAAAAAAAATTTCAGGATATATTAAGCTCCAAATTCCGGCAGGTCAAGCTAATCCAGCACCTCCAGTTGGTCCTGCGCTAGGTCAGCATGGTGTCAATATTATGGAATTTTGTAAAGCTTTTAACGATTCAACTAAAGATCAATCTGGGATGATAATTCCAGTTGTAATCACAGTTTATGCTGATCGCAGTTTTACTTTTATAACTAAAACTCCTCCTGCTGCTATTCTTTTGAAAAAGAAAGCTGGTGTACCTAAAGGTTCTGGTGAGCCAAATCGCGAAAAAGTTGGGAAAGTTACTGAAAATGATCTAAGAGAAATTGCAGAAATAAAGAAAGAGGATTTAAATGCTAATACTGTAGAAATGGCAATGGAAATGATAAGGGGAACTGCGAAGAGTATGGGGTTAGAGGTAAAAGATTAAGATGTTTGAATCTAAGAATATGAAGAATATTAATTCTAAAATTGACCGAACTAAGGAATATGAACTCAATGATGCTATAAAGTTATTGAAAAATTTAAAATATGTTAAATTTGATGAAACTATTGATTTGGCAATTAATTTGGGTGTTGATCCTAGACACGCAGATCAAAATATTAGAGTTGCTACTAACTTACCTCACGGCACTGGTAAAGAAGTAAAAGTTCTCGTTCTAGCTCAGGGAGCAAAAGAAAAAGAGGCAAAAGATGCTGGCGCAGATTTTGTTGGAAAAGAATTTTTAGAGAAACTGAAAAATGGATGGGATGATATTGATACGATAGTTGCTACTCCAGATATGATGTCTGAGCTTGGTAAGTTAGGAAAAATATTGGGTCCAAAAGGTTTAATGCCAAATCCAAAAAGTGGAACCGTTACCATGGATATTGACAAGGCTGTGAAAGAACTTAAAGCAGGTAAAATAGAACTTCGGGTAGAAAAAAATGGAATTATACATACAAGATGTGGTAAAAGTTCTTTTGATAACAAAGCATTGGTTGAGAATATTCGCTCTATATATAATACTTTGGTAAAAGCAAGACCTGCTTCAGTTAAAGGTGTTTATTTAAAAAAGATATCTGTTTCATCTACAATGGGTCCAGGTATTAAGATAGATTGGGGGAGCATTAATTAATTATGCCCAATGCTAAAAATATAAAAAAGGTTGATGAACTTACTGAAAAGTTAGAACGAGCAAAGGGAGTTTACTTAACTGACTATATTGGTCTGAATGTTCAAGACATAACAGATTTAAGAAGAGAGTTTTATGAGAATGATGTAGAATATTTGGTTACAAAAAACACTTTGCTTAAAATTGCTGCAAATAATTCTAACTTGAACAAGTTAGACTCAGTTCTTAATGGTTCAACGGCGGTTGCATTTTCCTACGAGGATCCTACATCGCCAGCTCGTGTAATCAAAAAATTTACTAAAGATAATGAGTTACCTAAGGTAAAAGGAATTGTAATTGATGGGGAGTTAATTGACGGTAGTGAGTTTGATCGTATAGCAAATTTACCGACCAAGGAGGAATCCATTGCTAAATTTGCAGCGCTTTTACAATCCCCGCTACTAAAGCTTATTTGGGCATTGAAATCACCAATGTCTGATATGACTAATATGTTAAACAATTTAAAAGAAAAAGAATCAAATAAAGATTAATTAAGGAGCAAGTAGAATGGCCGAAACAAAAAGAGCCGATGTGCTAAAATACCTAGAAAATGCAAATATGATGGAAATTTCTGAATTAATAGGAGAGATAGAAGAAAAATTTGGTGTAACAGCTGCAGCTCCCGTTGCTACTGTTGCTGCCGCGCCATCAAGTGATGGTGGAGGATCAGCAGATGAAAAAGATGAATTTGATGTTATGTTAACTTCTGCGGGATCATCGAAAATAAATGTAATAAAAGTTGTGCGTACTATAACTGGCTTGGGATTAAAAGAAGCCAAAGAATTAGTTGATAGTGCCCCTAAGGCTGTTAAAGAAGGTGCTACGAAAACAGAAGCGGATGAACTTAAGGCTCAGCTTGAAGAAGCTGGTGCATCTGTGGAACTGAAATAGTTTTATTTCACGACTTTTTTCATACAATTTTATTTTAATTAAACTACAATATTAATTGGAGGTTATGTTGGCTGCCAAAAAAAGCACACTTTCAGATCGATTAACTTTTGAAAAAACCAAATCTGAAATAGAATTTCCAGATCTTCTTGGGGTGCAGATCGAAGCTTTTCAATCTTTTATTCAAGAAAATGTTCCAGAGGATGAAAGAGAAAACCTAGGTCTTCAGGAAGTATTTACTAATGTTTTTCCTCTAGAAGACCCTCATAGAAATTACGTTTTTGAATACAAAAGTTATTTTTTAGGATTAGCAAAATATACTCCAGAAGAATGTATGGATCGCGGGCTAACTTATTCAGTTCCCTTAAAAGTTCGTTTGGTTTTGCATATTACCAATGAAGATGATCGTAGTAAATATGATCAATCTATAGAACAAGAAGTATATTTTGGTAATATCCCAATGATGACCAAAAAAGGTACTTTTGTTATAAATGGCGCAGAAAGAGTAATCGTTTCTCAGCTACAAAGGTCCCCTGGAGTATTCTTTGATCAATCAATTCATCCTAATGGCACTAAACTTTATCAAGGCAGAATAATTCCTTTTCGTGGATCGTGGGTAGATTTCACAACTGATATTAATGATTGCATTTTTTGCATTATTGATCGTCGAAGAAAATTTCCTGTCACCATGTTGTTAAGAACTTTAGGTTATTCAACTAATTCAGATATTTTTAAAGCATTTAATTGTACTCAGGAATTAAAAATAAACTCAAAAGATATAGATAGTGCAATAGGCTCAACTGTTGTTGAAGATATAATTGACCATCAAACAGGCGAGATATTTATGGAGGGTGGATCTGAATTAGATGAGAAAGGCATTGATGATTTAAAAAAAGCAAAGATTAAGTCAATTGAGATTGTTAATCCAAATAAAGATTTCCATTCAATGATGCTTTTAAATACTATGACTAAGGATCCAAGTAAAAACACTGAAGAAGCACTAAATATTGTTTATCAGCTTCTACGTTCGGGTGAGCCACCAAATTTGGAAACCGCGCAAAAATTTATTGAGAGGATATTTTTTAATCCTAAGAAATACGATTTGGGTGAAGTTGGTAGGTACAGGCTAAATCAACAGTTTAATTTGAATGTTCCGGTTACAGATACTGTTCTTACGATGGATGATATTATTCAAGTTCTAAATTTTCTTATAGATATGCGAAAAGGAGAAAGAGGCTCTGACGATATTGACCATCTTGGTAACCGTAGGGTAAAATCCATTGGTGAACAGTTAACAAATCAATTTTCAATAGCTTTGAGCAGAATGTTAAGGACAATCTACGAGAGGATGAATCTACGTGAACAAGAGTCAATAACTCCACAAGATCTAATTAACTCCAGAGTTGTTACTACAGTTGTAAATACTTTCTTTGGAACAAGTCAATTGTCACAATTTGGTGATCAAACTAATCCATTAGCTGAAGTGACGCACAAAAGACGTATTTCTGCACTTGGGCCAGGAGGCTTGACTCGCGAACGTGCTGGCTTTGAAGTTCGTGATGTGCACTATACTCATTATGGTAGATTGTGTCCTATAGAAACGCCAGAAGGCCCGAACATTGGATTGATTTCATCATTAGCGCTTTTAGCTAAAGTCAATAAACATGGATTTATTGAAGCTCCATATAGAAAAGTAGAGGTTAATGGTAAAGCAGCTTACGCTACAAACAGTATAAGCTATTTATCAGCAGATGATGAAGATAGAGTCATGATCGCACAGTCAGATGAAAAACTTGGTAAAAAGAATGAACTAATTAATAGTAGTATACGCGCTAGAATTAAAGGTGATTTTCCTATTGTCTCTCCAGATAAAGTTGAATTTATGGATGTCGCGCCAAATCAAATTTTATCAGTGGCGGCTTCATTAATTCCTTTTTTAGAGCATGACGATGCTAATCGTGCACTTATGGGTTCAAATATGCAGCGTCAAAGTGTTCCATTAATGAATCCTGACGAACCAATTGTTGGTACTGGCCTTGAAAGTAAAGTAGCAGTTGATTCCCGGTCTGCAGTAGTATCACCTGTTAATGGTAGTGTGTATTATGTAGATGCTGAAAAAATTGTTATAAAAACTACTGATATTCCTGAAGGCTTAGAATTGACTGAAGGTGAGAATTTGCTAACTATTGATTTGCGAAAATTTAAACGCACAAATCAGAATACAAGTCAAAACCAAAAGCCTATTGTTTCAAAGGGTGATAGGGTAAGACTTGGCGATCCTATTGCAGATGGAACCTCAACAAAAAATGGAGAATTAGCATTAGGGAAAAATGTTACAGTAGCTTTTATGCCATGGCGTGGATATAACTTTGAAGATGCAATTGTTATTAGTGAGAAATTGGTTAAAGATGACCTATTCACTAGTGTACATATAAATGAAATTGAATTAGAAGTTCGTGATACAAAACGTGGCGAAGAAGAATTAACGCCAGAGATTCCTAATGTTGGTGAAGATGCTACTAGAGAATTAGATGAAAGAGGAATTATAAGAGTTGGAGCCAAAGTCAAAGATGGTGATATATTAATTGGTAAAGTGACACCAAAAGGAGAAACCGATCCTACGCCTGAAGAAAAACTACTAAGAGCCATCTTTGGTGAAAAAGCAGGTGAAGTAAAAGATGCTTCAAAAAGAGCTGATCCGGGAATTAATGGTGTTGTGATAAATACAAAATTATTTGAGAAAAGAAGTAAATCTGCTAGGACTGAAGAAAGACAAAATATTATTCTGCTTCAAAAAGATTCAGCTGAAAGGAAAAAAACTTTAAAAACCTCTCGAGATGAAAAGCTTTTAGGTCTTCTAAAAAATCAAATATCTAATGGTATTAGAGATATTTCATCTGGTCGTACCTTAATCAAAAAAGGCACAAAATTAACTCCCAAACGCCTAAATGCTTATAATCTTGAAAGGTTTTCGCAAAATGAACCTTGGGTTGAAGATAATAGTGTATGGAAAAGTTTAAAAGGAGTTTGGCGTTCTTTCATGAAAGAATGGCGTTTTATTGAGGATACATTAGAAAGAGAAGTTTTTAAGCTCCGCATAGGTGATGAGCTTCAACCTGGTATCTTAAAGCTAGCCAAAGTAGATATTGCAAATAAAAGAAAAATTCAAGTTGGTGATAAAATGGCTGGACGGCATGGCAATAAAGGAGTTATAGCTACAGTTGTGCCTGAAGAAGATATGCCGTTTTTAGAAGATGGGACAGCCGTAGATGTGGTACTAAATCCATTAGGCGTACCTTCAAGGATGAACTTAGGTCAACTATATGAAACTATGTTGGGTTGGGCTGGTCAAGTATTAGGAGTTAAATACGCTACACCTGTATTTAACGGGGCTACTCCAGATGAAGTTAATTTAGAAATGAAAAAAGCAAGTTTACCTTTATCTGGCAAAGCTCAATTAATTGATGGACGTACAGGCGAAAAGCTTGATAATCCTGTCACAGTTGGAAATATATACATGATGAAATTAAGTCATATGGTTGATGATAAAATGCACGCACGCTCTACTGGGCCGTATTCGCTTGTAACTCAACAACCCTTAGGCGGTAAAGCACAATTTGGTGGCCAACGTTTTGGAGAAATGGAATGTTGGGCATTAGAAGCCTATGGTGCTGCACATACCTTGCAGGAGATATTAACTGTTAAGTCAGATGATGTAGAGGGGCGTTCTAAAGTATATAATGCTATAGTTAAAGGTGAGGACTTACCTCAATTTGGTGTTCCGGAGTCGTTTAATGTATTAATTAAAGAGCTCCAAGGACTAAGCTTAGATATAGAATTAGATTAAGGGAGAAATATTTTGACCTTCATTCAAACAAATAAATTAGATACAAGTAAGGGGTTTTCTTCTATCCGCATTGGATTAGCATCTCCAGAAAGTATTTTGCAAAAATCGTATGGTGAAATTTTAAAGCCTGAGACAATTAATTACAGATCTTATAAACCTGAAAAAGATGGGCTGTTTTGTGAAAAGATATTTGGTCCAGTCAAGGATTATGAATGCCATTGTGGAAAATACAAGGGTATTAGGTATCGAGGTATTATATGTGATCGTTGTGGAGTTGAAGTTACGAGAAAAAAGGTTCGTAGAGATCGGATGGGTCACATTACACTTGCTGTTCCTGTCGTTCATATATGGTATCTACGTTCAATTCCATCAAAATTAAGTTATTTAGCTGGAATCTCAACAAAGAATCTTGAGAAAATTGTTTATTATGAACAATTCTTAATTATAGAGCCTGGTAAAAGCGGTAAAGAGCAATTTGAAATAATTGATGAAATAGAATATATAGAATTAGAAAGAGCATATGGTTTTGATGCTGTTTCCGAAGAAGAAAGAGATAATGAAGATTACTTTTATGCTGCTATGGGGGGAGAAGCGCTAAAAGAAATGTTAGCTCGAATGAATCTAGTAGAGTTACGTCGAGATTTAGAAGATGTTTTAAAAAATTCAAAATCTAAACAAAAACGGGAAGATGCTTTAAAAAGATTAAAGGTGGTAAAATCATTTTTGGTTGATATTACTGATTTAAAGAAAATAAATAAGCCAGAGTGGATGGTTGTGTCAATTTTACCAGTAATTCCTCCAGAGTTAAGACCCCTTGTTCCTTTAGATGGGGGGCGTTTTGCTGCAAGTGATCTAAATGATCTATATCGTCGAATCATTATTAGAAATAATAGATTGAAGCAATTGATGGAAATAAAAGCACCAGATGTTATTCTTCGCAATGAAAAGCGTATGTTGCAAGAATCTGTGGATGCATTATTTGATAACAGTCGAAGAAAAACTGCAATAAGAAGCGGAACGCGTAGACCCTTAAAATCAATTTCAGATATGATTCGGGGAAAAACTGGAAGATTTCGACAGAATCTACTTGGTAAGCGTGTAGATTATTCTGGTAGGTCAGTGATTGTTGTAGGCCCAGAATTACAACTTCATGAATGTGGGCTTCCAAAAAACATGGCATTAGAATTATTTAAACCTCATATGATTAGTGAATTAATGACTCGAGGCTATTCCCAGACTCCTCGAGGAGCTAAATTACTTATTGAGGATAAAGACCCTATTGTTTATAAGGTTTTAGAATATGTTGTAAAAGACCACCCAGTGTTATTAAACCGAGCCCCTACACTTCATCGTCTTGGGATTCAGGCTTTTCAACCAGTGCTTGTTGATGGAAAAGCATTAAGAATCCATCCACTTGTTTGCTCTGCGTTTAATGCTGATTTTGATGGTGATCAGATGGCTGTTCATGTGCCATTGTCTGTTGGTGCTCAAATGGAAGCTAGAGTACTTATGCTATCAAGTCATAATATCTTGCATCCAGCTAATGGTAAACCATTGGCTTTGCCTTCTCAAGATATGGTGCTAGGAACTTACTATCTAACTCTTATGAAAGAAGGAGTGAAAGGTGAGGATAAAAGCTTTGGTTCATTCAATGAAGTTCTTCTTGCGTTTGAAAATAAAGCTGTCGATATAAATGCTAAAATAAATGTTAGGCATAATAGTAAGTGGTACAAAGGAACAACGGTTGGTCGTGTAATAATTAACTCTATTTTGCCAGATGAAATGGAATTTGTTGATGATACGATTGATAAAAAACGTTTAAGTAAATTAGTCAATGATACCTATTTAATTGCTGGTAACAAAAAAACTGTTCTATTCCTAGATAAACTAAAGAATTTAGGCTTTAATACTGCAACTCAGGCGGGACTTTCTATTGCGATAAGCGATATTATGATTCCTGAATCTAAAGATGATATAATTTCGAAAGCACAAAAGCAGGTTGATGATATACAAAACA
Source organism: Fidelibacterota bacterium (assembly GCA_036163755.1). Lineage (GTDB taxonomy): Bacteria > Fidelibacterota > Marinisomatia > Marinisomatales > TCS55. The sequence continues at coordinate 2,968 of JAYZKF010000188.1, read as the reverse complement.
AATTCAAACGTCATGTATTAACTGATGGAGAAAGATATAATAAAGTAATAGATGTTTGGACTAGAGCTACTAATGATATTGCAGCATCCATGATGGATCATCTACAATCTGATGACCAAGGATTTAATCCAGTTTATATGATGGCAGACTCTGGTGCTCGAGGATCTCAAGATCAAATTAAGCAATTAGCTGGCATGCGTGGATTGATGGCAAAGCCAAAAAAATCTATGACTGGAGGCAAGGGCGAAATTATTGAATCTCCAATTACATCAAATTTCAAAGAAGGTTTATCTGTACAGGAATACTTTATATCTACTCATGGCGCTAGAAAAGGATTGGCAGATACTGCTTTAAAAACTGCTGATGCGGGTTATCTAACTAGAAGACTAGTTGACGTAGCACAAGATGTAGTCATCAATGAAATAGATTGCGGTACTATAAATGGGATCCTTGCGGTGGACTTAAAAGAAGGTGAGGATATTATTGAGCCTCTATCAGAAAGAATTTTAGGACGAACATTGCTTGAAGATTTCATTGAAAAAGGGAAAGTGCTTATTAAAGCTGGTACAATGATGCGTGATGAAGAAGCTTTAGTTGTCTCTGATAGTAATATTGAATCTTTAAGAATTAGATCTGTTCTTACTTGTGAATCTCTTAGAGGGGTGTGTGCAAAATGTTATGGGTGGAATCCTTCAAATCATAAGCTTGTAGATTTAGGAACTTCAGTTGGTATTCAGGCAGCTCAAAGTATTGGAGAACCTGGAACACAGCTTACCTTAAGAACCTTTCATATTGGTGGTACTGCTACTCGAGTTATTGAGCAATCAGAAATGATTACTCAAAAAGCAGGGACTGTGAAATTTTCTGATAATCTTGAAACAGCAGTTGCGAAAGATGAATTAGGTTTACCGGTTACTCGTTGTATGGTAAGACATTCAAAAATAACTATTGTGACTAAGGGCAGTGGGTCAAATACTGATTTTAATGTTCCATATGGAGCAAATTTAAATGTAAGTGATGGCGATAAGGTTAAAGCAAACGCAATATTGTTCCAATGGGATCCTTATACTGATGTAATTCTTGCAAGACAGTCCGGAATTGTGGAGCTAAAAGATTTTATTGAAAATGAGACTTATCAAGTGGAAGCTGTTGAGGGTGGTAAAAAGCAAATGGTTATAGTAGAGTCAAAGGATAGGAACCTCAGTCCTCATGTAGAAATAGTTAATAAAGATGGATCTGTACTTGCCGGTGGCACTATTCTTCCGGTTACAGCTAATTTAGTGGTTCGCCAAGGAGATAAGGTTAGACGCGGTCAAACTTTAGTTAAAATTCCCCGTGCTTATGGTAAAACGCGTGATATAACAGGAGGTTTGCCAAGAGTTACCGAATTATTTGAGGCGCGCAAGCCAACAGCGCCTGCGGTGGTAACTGAGATTGATGGACTTGTCAAGTTTGGAGAGACTAAACGCGGAATACGCAAAATACAGGTAGAAGGAGTTGATGGAACTATAAAAACATATTCTATTCCTTATGGTAAGCATGTTGTTGTTCATGAAGGTGACAAAATAACTGCGGGCACTTCGCTTTGTGAAGGAAGTATTTCACCTGTTGATATCTTAACAATATTAGGACCAAATAAAGTTCGTGAATATTTGGTGGATCAAATACAAGAAGTTTATCGTCTGCAGGGAGTAAAAATAGATGATAAGCATATCGAGGTAATTGTACGACAGATGATGCAAAAAGTTAGTATAGATGAAACTGGTGACTCTCACTTTCTGCCCAAGGATAGAATCAATAGAGCTGAATTTTTTGAAACAAATGAAAAGCTTCAATCTATGGTATTCGTTACTGATAATGGAGATTCTGAATTAGAAGAAGAAACGCTTGTTGATAAAAAAGTTTATCAGGAGATAAATAAAGCTTTAAAAGAAGATGGTAAGGCTCCTGCTAAATCTCGAAAAGTAAAACCTGCAACTTTTCAGCCTCTATTAATGGGTATAACTCAGGCTTCACTAAATACAGAAAGCTTTATATCAGCTGCTTCATTTCAAGAGACTACTAGAGTGTTAACAGATGCGGCTACTTCTGGTAAAATTGATAATCTCCGTGGTTTGAAAGAAAATGTTGCTGTTGGTAGATTGATACCAGCCGGTTCTGGCTCTCCTCATTTAGCAGATATTGTTGTTTCTGACCCAGATTCTGTCGACAGTGATTCTGATCAAAAAATCAAGGATAATACCTCAATTGAAGAAGTGATTTGATAAATGATTCTATTAAAAAAGATAATTGATAAAATGTTGCAATCTGTGGTATTTTCGCAGGCTTTAATGGAAATGAAATGCCGACGATAAATCAATTAATTAGACATGGAAGAAAGCGGGTAGGTAAGAAAAATGCTACGCCTGCGCTAAAAGGTAATCCTCAAAAAAGAGGTGTTTGCACTCGCGTATATACTACAACTCCAAAAAAACCTAATTCAGCTCTTCGAAAAGTTGCTAGGGTAAGATTAACAAATAATATTGAAGTTAACGCATATATTCCTGGGGAAGGACATAATTTACAGGAACACTCTATTGTTTTGATTGAAGGTGGAAGAGTTAAAGATCTCCCTGGAGTTAGATATCATATTGTCCGAGGCACTCTAGATACAGCTGGTGTTTCTGATCGCAAAACTAGCAGATCAAGATATGGTGCAAAGAGACCGAAAGCTTAACCATGAGAAGAAGAAGACCAGATAAGCGCAAAATTTTACCTGATCCAATTTATGGAGATTTACAGATTGCAAAGTTTATGAATTACCTAATGTCTGGTGGTAAAAAGGGTACATCAGAAGAGATCTTTTATGGTGCTATGTCTTCTATTAAATCTCGAATAAAAAAAGAAGGTGTTGAAATATTTAAGCTTGCAATAAAGAATACTTCTCCAATGCTGGAAGTTAAAACTAGAAGAATAGGTGGCGCTAATT
>JAYZKF010000187.1:0-3929 GCA_036163755.1 Fidelibacterota bacterium | reverse complement strand
GCGGAAGAAAGACCACATGAAAACGCTAAGCTAAATCGTTGGTATCCTGATGGTAAGTTATACTCAAAGACTTCATATAGATTGCTGTGGTTTTCTGATGAAGATTACAACGATCTTGAGGTTGCTGCTGGTGCCAATGATATCCTAAATGCTGGTGGACGTGTGGCATTGGGTGGACATGGCGAAATACAAGGGTTATCAAATCATTGGGAGATGGAATTATTAGCACGCGGTGGTATGAGCAATCATGATGTTTTAAAGGTTGCAACTGTATTTGGTGCAGAAGCGATAGGGCACGAAAAGGATCTTGGTACCATTGAACCAGGCAAGCTAGCTGACCTGGTTGTTCTTGATCGAAATCCTCTGGATGATATTGCAGCAACTCAGGCGATAGCATACGTCATGAAAAACGGAGTCCTGTATAAGGGTGAGACACTTGATGAACTTTGGCCTAAACAAAAACCTCTGTCTATACCTTGGTCTATGCAACGTGCTAAAGAGCCAGCTGCTGTTATTTCAAATATTGAAGATCTTGTACGAGATACGATGAATAGAGAGAAAATTCCAGGTGTTGCTTTAGCTGTAATTAAGGAAGGTGAGGTACTTCTTGCAAAGGGATTTGGTGTTGCAAACATCGAGACGAATGCTCCTGTTACAATTAAGTCTATGTTCCAATCTGGATCGTTAGGTAAGCAATTCACTTCTGCTGGAATCATGGCACTGGTTGAAGATGGCTTGATTGATTTGGATGATTCTATAACTAAATACATTTCAGAAGCTCCAAAAGAATGGAGACCAATTACAATTTGTCATTTATTAACGCATTCTTCTGGAATTCCAGATTATACGAGTGAAAAATTTGACTATTCAAAGAATTACACTGAGGAAGATTTAGTAAAGATGGCGTCCGAATTGGATTTAGAATTTACTGCTGGAAAGAGATGGAACTATTCAAACACTGGCTATGTAATGCTTGGAGTAGTAATGAGTCGTATAACCGGAAAGCCATATTGGGAGTTTTTGCGAGAGCGAATTTTCACCCCAGCAGGAATGTCAACAATCCGGATAAATACTGAAAGTGATATTGTACCTCATAGAGCACGGGGATACCTGCCAACTAATGAGGGTTGGCAACACGCAGGTTACGTTGCTCCTGTGACGAACACTACAGCCGATGGCTCAATGCTTTTAAACTTAGAGGATATGATTGCTTGGAACGATGTTGTTACGAATCGTCGCATTTTGAATAAAAAAAGTTGGGATCTGATTTTAAGCCCAATGACACTGAATAGTGGAAAAAATTACTCATACGGTTTTGGATGGTTTATTGATGTGATTGGAGGTCAGACTGTTTATCAGCATGGGGGTACATGGCAAGGGTTCACTTCCCAGTTCTATCGGTTTACTGGTGATAATATTGCGGTGATCTTATTAACGAATGCTCGCAGCATTTCTGTATATAGGCTACCAAGGAGAATTGGCGCTTTGTTGAACCCATCTCTTGCCCCTGAGGCACTTCCATCGATTCCAATAACGGATCTTGACCCAGTAGCGACTCAATATATTCGAGACAAGTTGATTAAAATATCAAAAGGGGACCTTACCATTGAAGATTTTGCGTTTGTTCGCCAAACTGTTTTTCCGCGTATGCGCAGATCACTCACTGCTCAGCTAAAAGGTCTTGGTGCGCCAGATAAAATGGAGTTATTAGATAAAAAGTTTTTAGGTGATGATGTTTCGCTGCAGTATTGGGCATGGTATGGAGATGTTCGTTTTAGAGTGCTAGTTTCCTTGGGTCCCAATGGAGGATTAACTGCTCTCAGAATAGTTTCTGAAAGTGCAAAATGAGAACCAACCAATTTTTTGAAAACCATCAAAGGATTTATTTATTACTAACGTTTTTCATTGTTATGAAGCTAGGGGTAAGCTGTCAAAAAATTTCAGATTACGATTTATTATTAAAAGGTGGAACAATTGTTGATGGTACTGGAGATCCACGCTTTATTGCTGATATTGCTATACTTGGAGATCGTATAGTTTCTGTTAAAAAGGATATCCCAACATCTAAAGCAAATCAAGTTATGGATGTTGAAGGGCTTATTATTGCTCCTGGTTTTTGGGATAATCACGCACATTTGGTAAACTTAGAAGAATATCCAGATGCAGAGAACTTTATTCGCCAGGGCGTCACAACGATTCTTGCATCTCTTCATAGTCAGGATCAACCATTTCCTCTGAATGATTATATGGAGCGAACCCAAATGGCTCCTAATGTAGGATTGTTTGCAGGCCATACTTGGATCAGAAAGCGAGTAATGGGACTTGAAAATCGTGCACCTAATATTGATGAGTTAAATTGGATGTCTGCTCTGGTTGATTCTTCTATGCGGCAGGGTGCTCTTGGACTCTCAACTGGACTTGAATATGTACCAGCAGTCTTTGCAAGCACGGATGAGATCGTTGAGTTGGCAAAGATCGCTGCTAAATATAATGGAATTTATGTAACGCATTTGCGTGATGAGGGCAGTCGAGTAATTGATTCTATTCGCGAAAGTCTTGAAGTTGGTAAACGAGCAGAGATCCCAGTTCAAATAAACCACCACAAAGTGACTGGAGCAGCTCATTGGGGTTTTACAAAAAAGACCTTAGCGTTATTGGACTCGGCAATAGTTGAAGGTCAGCAAGTAGTCCATGATGTATATCCTTATACTGCCTTTAGTACATATTCTGATATTTTGTTTCCAGGGTGGGCCCTTGCTGATGGTCCAGATGAATTTCAGAATCGTGTTAATGATTCAGTAACTCGTCGACAGTTAGTTTCCGAAATGAGGACAATATTTTTACAACAGACTGGGGCAGGTCCAGAGAGTATTCAGTTTAGAAGTGTTAATTCACACCCAAAAATGCAGGGAAGGACATTAGCAGATTTTCTTACAGAGCTTGGTCGTCCAAATACTATAAATGAAGCTGTTGATGCTATAATTGAATTACAGATTAGCGGTGGATTTATAGGTATTTTTGAAGGAATGTCAGAGGATGATGTAATCAGAATCATTCGTCATCCAAAAGCTATGTTTGAGACAGACGGAGATCTCGTTGAGTTAGGTAAGGGCTTTCCACACCCACGTAGTTATGGTTCGTTCCCGCGTATTCTTGCGAAGTATGTAAGGGATGAGAAAGTGCTTACTTTAGAAGAGGCCGTGCATAAAATGACACTATTTCCTGCATTGTGGCTTGGTCAGAATGAGCGTGGATCAATTAGAGAAGGTTCAGTCGCGGATTTGACCGTGTTTGACTTAGCTAAGATACAGGATAAAGCAACTTATACTGATCCCCATCACTTCTCAACAGGTATATTGCATGTATTAGTGGGTGGCGATTTGGTACTTAATAATAGTAAGATAACTGGTAAGCGGCCTGGAAAGTTTCTCAAGCGAGCTAAGAAATAGGCTCTATTATGTAACACAAATCAATATAAAGGACTAAAGTCCTTTATATGTAGTTTGTAATTTTGAGTATGAAACAATTCTGGATCATATTATATATAATTTCATTTTTTTCTTTTGGACAAGGCCAAACAATTTCTGATGGGCCATATATTTTTATTGAAAAAAATCAACTGATTGAAAAACGAATAATTAATGGTAAGGTTTTTTCAAAGGTTATAGAAACAAGTTTATACGACACAACATACTTACCTGAAAAGTCAACCTTTAATAATATAAATAAAATAGCTGCATTAAGTGATATCCACGGACAATATGATTTATTAATTGAATTATTTAAAAATAATAAAATAATAGATGATAATCTAAATTGGAGTTTTGGTAAAGGCCATTTGGTAATTACTGGAGACATATTTGACAGGGGGGATAAAGTTAATGAAGTGCTTTGGTTTATTTATAAACTTGAAGCTCAAGCAAAAAATA
>JAYZKF010000186.1:0-3070 GCA_036163755.1 Fidelibacterota bacterium | reverse complement strand
ACTCTAAATGTTTCGGCTTTTAGTTCAATTTCATTTAAATAAGGCTTTAAAACTTGGAATTCAACAGATGTTTTTGCAGTAAAAGATTTTATATGATCATAAATCTTTAAGTTTATATCATAATGCTGCACATCGATATTAAAATCTGGATCTGCCTGAAATGGGCGTGAATAGATATCAATTTTCTGAGCTTGAATAGCTATAATACCCATAAATAGTGTCAATAGAACCTTCATATTAATAGAAATATAAAACAAAATATTCACGGATTAAATTTCTTTAAAATCATAAGATTGATTTATATTAGGGATCAAATAAACAAATAAAAGGAGTATTAAATGAAAAAATTATTATTGATTTTGTTTGGATTAATTATAATTAATCCGGCACAACTAATTGCTGGGGACAAAGAAGATATAATAAAACAGCTTTTAGCAAATAATGCTTATGCTAAAAAAAATAATCAGACTGCTGATGAATACTCAGCAAAGGGAGCTCTAGAGTTTTGGTCTAGTGGTGGGCTAATGCAAGAAATTGAATCAGGCGGAAGGCCAGATAAATATGATTACATGAATATCGACTTTAAACATATTGAAGTAATAGTCCTTGTGCCAAAAAAGGCAGCAGTAGCTATGTATTATTCTGAAGGATCGATGAAACCTGAAGGTGCACCTGCTGTATCACATTATTTAACACGCGTAACGCAGGTTTTAGTTAAAGAAGGTGGAACATGGAAAATTAGAGCATCACATTGGTCACCAGTATCAGGTGGATCAGGGACAACTCAAACAACTTTAAATTAAAGTTGGAGATAATATAAAAAAAGCCTCTGTAAAGAGGCTTTTTTTATATACTTGATTATGATTATCAATTATTAATCTTCATTCTCGTCTTCATCAGAATCTGGAATATTTCTTGAAAATTGACTAACTGCACTGATTTTACCATCTAAATCAAAGAAATAAGTTTCAGATACCTCGGCTTCCCAGGTATTTCCGTTTTTAAGAACAACTTTAGCAGTTGAATACACTATGACACCGGAAGCTGGATCAGTGTTATCAATTTTTATAGGTAACATTGCCCATGGTTTCCATTCTTGTGATTCTCTTGCTGCAAATAGCTCTTTAACATCCTTCATAGAGAGTTCTTGCCCATTGAAAGTGAAAGGATCAGTAGTGTACTTCATAAATCCATCAACATCCATATTGTTAGCTGCTTCAAAAAACTTTTCCATTATTTCAACTTCGCCTCTATTTGAAAAAACGAAAGGCCTTCCAGCATATTGATTATCTTCATCTTGCCCAATAAACTTACCTCCACGAGGCAAACCATGATCTGTGAATTCTGGATTTGAAACTGGGTTATACCACTGATTCCACCCCATTAACTTGCCTTCGTCATTTACATTATAAATTTCAAAAAGATTAACTTTTTCCTTAGCTCCATTTTTCCACTTTCTATCTTCACTAGACCAAGTAAATACCATTTTCTTATCATCGCCTTTTAAATGAATCGGGAGCATTGCGAAAATTTTCATATTCAATGATTCCATTTCATCAAAATATTTGGGCATATTTTCATCACCCCACTCTGCAAAATCATCATTATAAAGAGATTTCATTTTGTCCCAATCTTTTGCATTATAAGCATCTGTTGACGCTTGAACCAAATCCATATACTTATCATCAGCTAAAACATATGAATTGCCATTTAATTTATTATCATCGCCTGGCATAAATTTCCCAGATGATGCAACGCCATCATAGTCAACTGTTGTAGTACATGATGTAATCATTAATGCATTAATGATTGCAATTAATTTTAATTTTTTATTCATAATTAAACCCTCTTACCTTTTTATATTCGTTTATTTAACGTTAAATAATATGAAATAGCTAAAAACTATTTTTCCATCAAAGTCTTGATTTCTTTGATCTTATCTATGCCGGATCTACTTTGGGAAAAATGTTCCAGTGATTTTTCATAATATTTTAAAGATGTTTTATAATCTTTTTCATTAAAATAGTATTCACCCATTGAGTCATTTGAATTATTGCCTGGATAAACTGCTAAATATTCATCAAAATAATTCTTAGCTTTTGATTTTTCACCTTTTCCATAGTTCATGTAAGCCAATCTATTTAAGATATGACCATATCCTCTACCTGATGATTTTAATTCATTCATTAATAATTCAAGTTCTGCCATTCTTTCGTCCAAAGTAGGTTTTGTTAATGCATAGAAATAATGAATAAATTTTCCATTGGGCTCTAATTCACGCATTTCCGACCATACTTTATGTCTTCTCTCTCTTAGACCTTCACCGCTTGGAAGATCAAACATTGAAACAAATAAATTTGATGTTTCATTCTTTCCTTTAACATATTTCTTGGCCTTTTTTATATATTCATCTCTAATCTCGCCAGCTGGAGTCATCCAACCCAACATTACATATGAAGCAAAACTAGTAGAATCATGATCTACGGCAGCTTTGAAATAAGATAAAGCCATTTCAAGTTCTATATTATAATAATGAAACATTCCTCTAAAGATCAAATCGTCTGCGATTTCATTATCGCTTCCCCACTCAATATAGTTTCCCTCTTGAGAATTATCACATGAAATCATAAATAATGAAAAAATAAATACAAAATTAATCATGAATTTATTTATTATTCTTTTACTTCTCATTTTTTCCCTTTCTATTTGTACTACAATTATACTATAAATAATAATCAGGTTCACTAACATAAAATATAATTGCCGAGGAGAACTAACGACATAATAGTTTAAACAAAAAACCCACGGTTAAAGTGGGTTTCTCGATAATCGTTTAGGGTCGAAATCAAAGTGCCCGAGGGCGGACTCGAACCGCCACGGCTTATTCAGCCAACGGATTTTAAGTCCGTCATGTCTACCAATTCCATCACCCGGGCACATTTGTTGAGGCGTCGGCCGGATTCGAACCGGCGAATGGCGGTTTTGCAAACCGATCCCTTAGACCACTTGGGTACGACGCCATATAATTTTTCATTGAAATATCGAGGCCAAAATTAGGTTTTTTTATTTA
>JAYZKF010000185.1:0-2802 GCA_036163755.1 Fidelibacterota bacterium | reverse complement strand
ACCAAAAACTAAGGCCTCCTCTGAGCTCATCTTTTGCATTTTTTTTATATCGGCCCCAGCAATAAATGCTTTTTCACCCGATCCAGTAATAATAATAACTCCAACTGAGTCATCATTAATAGAAGATTTAACAGCAGACTCTAGCTCATTAATGGCGTCTTCATTCATGGCATTCAGCGCATTGGGTCTGTTAACAGTTAACCAAGCGATATGATTATCAATTTCCTTAATTATTAATGACATGATCTTATTTCCAAAAAGTTCGAGTAAATAATACCATTAATGTAAAGATTTCAAGTCTTCCTAAAAGCATACAGAATGTTAGGAGCCATTTCCCTAGTGGATGAAGTAATGCATAGTTATCTGTTGGACCAAACGCCCCAAAAGCAGGTCCTATATTACCAATCGCTGAAGCTGATGCACCTATTGCAGATTGTAAATCTAAATTTAACCCAGACAATACCAAGGCAGTTAAAACAAAAACTGAAAGATATATTAAAGAGAAGCCTAGGGTATTTCGGACAATTTCATCACTAATAATTCTCTTCCCAATTTTAATTGGAATAATTGCTCTCGCATGTAACATTCTACGTGTTTCGGTTACTGCATATTTAATTAATAAAATAATTCTAGTTAACTTCATGCCACCGCTAGTTGAACTGCCCATTGCACCAAAAAACATTAATATTAAAAGTAAGTATTGACTAAAAAATGGCCAAAGTTCATAATCAGCGTTTGCATAACCTGTACCAGTGAGTATAGCTACAGATTGAAATAGTGAAATTAGAAAACTATCATGCGACCAATCAGATCTTGCAGAAGAGATGTTTATGAATATGAATAGAGTGCTAAGTAATATAATTGATAAATAAACATTGAATTCATAATCTTTAAAATATCCCTTTATATTTCCCGTAAGAGCTTTAAAATGGAGAGTAAAATTCACGCCACCAATAAACATAAAAAATATTATAATATAATGAATCAAAGGATTATCATAACTAGCTATGCTGGCATTTTGTGTACTAAATCCCCCTGTTGGCATTGTAGTGAATGCATGACAAACCGAATCAAACCAAGGCATTCCAGCAAAACCTAAAAGTAAAAACTGAAGAAAAGTAAAGCCTATGTATACCATCCACAATATTTTTGCTGTTTCTTTAACTCTAGGTCTAATTTTATCTGCTACAGGTCCCGGGACCTCTGCCTTAAAAAGCTGAACACCTCCAACTCCCAGCAAAGGTAAAATTGCAATGGTAAATACGATAATACCCATACCACCAATCCATTGAAGAAACGATCTCCAAAAAAGGATTCCATGGGGCATGCTTTCAATACCATTAGGTAAATTTGGCAGAGTATTTGGATTGCCAATAATTGTAGCACCAGTTGTAGTGACACCTGACATCGATTCAAACCAAGCATCAGTAAAATTTGGTATAACATCACTAAGGTAGAATGGTAATGAGCCTGCAAAGGCTACAATTATCCAAGCAAGTGAAACAATTGCAAAACCATCCTTACTTTTTAAAGAGCGGCTATTCTTAGTTAAAAACCAAAATGGTAAACCAATGATAAAACATATTAGCATTGATTTAATATATCCTGGGAAGTCCGGCTCATCATATCCCAATGCTATCATCATTGGTACGAGCATTGATAGCCCCGTAAGCACCAACAACGCAGAAAGAATGTTTACGATGGTTTTAGGGTTCAATCAGGCCTCAAAAAGCTGCCTCAGTTTTGGTATAGCTTTAGACTTTGCAAAAACCAAAGCAGTATCTTCTTCAGTTAATTGAGTTGAACCACGAGCTATCGATAAATTGCCATGATGATTAATAACACCAACTATACTATCTTCTGGAAAATTTATTTGTTCTAAAGGCACTTTAGTAACTTTACTACCAGGCTCTGGATTAAATTCAACAGCATCAACATCGATTTCATCAAAAGTAGTTACAGATTTTTCAGTTTGATCGCTAGTAATTTGTCTTAATATTGAATTAACTGTTGACATATTTTTACTTAATACCGATCCAAAGCCTATCTCATGAACTATAGGCATATATTCCGTAGTGCTCACATGGATAACGACTTGCTTAACTCCTAAATTTTGAGCCAACATACCCGATAATAAATTAGTTTGCTCATTTTCTGTTACAGCAATAAAACTATCAGCATCACCAATATTTTCATCTTTTAATAATTCAACATCTGTTCCATCACCATGTAAAACCATAGTTTCTTTCATATTTGATGCAAGCCATTCAGCTTTTTCCCTACTATTGTCAATCATACGGACATTGATTTCATTTTCAAGCTGTTCTGCGATACTTCTGCCAATTTTGCTTCCACCAAGTATAATGATTGATTTAGTAGGTGTGGCTTCTTTACCAAGCATATACATTAACGATTCAAGCCGTTCCGTTTTAACAATAAAATATGCTGTGTCTGAATGTTTGAATTCGAAATCAGCCCAAGGCACATGTGATTCACTGTCTCTTAATACATTAATAATTCCAAATTTAAAATCACGCTCTTCCTCACAAATTTCACGCACAGTTTTTCCAATGATGGGGCACGTCTCATCTAGCCTAAGGCCGATCATTTGCATCCTCCCACCCTCAAATTCTGTTGATTGAGTTGCATAAGAATGCCGGACAAGTTGAACAATTTCACGGCAAGCTTCTTTTTCTGGATGTATCACTAAATCAATCCCAAATTTTTCAGGTTTAATGATTGAATCTCTAGTCGTGTATTGTTGATTACGTAATCTGGCTATAATTTTTTTTGCCCCAAGCT
>JAYZKF010000184.1:0-6770 GCA_036163755.1 Fidelibacterota bacterium | reverse complement strand
CAATGGCAAAGATGGTATTTCAAAATTTGAACAAAATGTTTTTGATTTAGTATTACTAGATCAATTTATGCCAGGCATTGATGGCATGGAAACACTTCGAAAGATTAAAGAACGCAATCCAGCAATTCCAATAATAATGATTACTAAAAGTGAAGAAGAATGGCTTATGGATGAAGCGATATCAGAAAAAATCTCTCATTTATTGATTAAACCATTAAATCCTAATCAAATATTTATGGCTTGTAAACAGGTTTTGGAAGACATATCAATCCGAGGTGAAAAAGTCACAAGTGGCTATTTGAAAGAGTTCCAATTAATTGAATTAGATGCAGATGAAGCTAAAACTTTTAGTGATTGGTGGTTGGTTTATAATCGACTTGTAAAGTGGCAACTTGATTTAGATGATCAAAAAGAATCAAACCTAAATCAAATATTAAATGAACAATTTTTGTCCTGTAATAAAAAATTTACACAATTTATTGATTCTGAATATCCCAACTGGCTATCTACTAATGAACGTCCAACACTATCCGTGGATATTTTTAATAATAAAATAAAACCATTGCTTGAATTAAACGAAAAGGTATGTTTTTTAGTAATGGATGCAATGAGATTAGATCATTTTATGGAATTATATCCAATAATGTCTGAAAATTTTTCAATTCAAATTGATCCTTCTATTTCGATATTACCATCTGCTACACCTTTTGCAAGAAATTCTATTTTTTCAGGTTTATTTCCTGATGAATTTTGCAAAAAATATCCAGATCAATTAAAAAGTATGAAATTAGATGAATCTAGTTTGAATAATTATGAAAATGAGTTTTTGAAGGATCAACTTACTAGAAATGCGTTATCTGAAAAATCTTTACATTATTATAAAATTTGGATTGCTAGTGAAGGACAGAAATTTTTGTCAAAAATAAATAACTATCTAAATAATGATTTAATTGCGATTGTAGTTAATTTTGTAGATCAATTAGCACATCGGCGCTCTGAATCTGATGTTTTACAAGAAATGGTTCCTAATGAAATAGGTTATCGTCAGGCAGTTAGGGTGTGGTATGAAAATTCTTGGATACGTAATGTTTTATCAACGCTAGGTCAAGCCGGATATAAAATAGTAATTACTAGCGATCATGGAAGTTTGAGAGTCAATCGACCTGCCCTTGTCGCAGCTGATAAACATTCATCATCAGGGATAAGATATAAGTATGGTAGGAATATTAATGTTTCAAATAAAAGTGCAATTGATGTAAGAGACTTATCGTTATATCGCTTACCAGACATTGGTCATCAGATAAATTATATAATTGCAAAGGAAGATTTCTTTTTTATATATCCAAATGAGCAAAATAAATTCAAAGAACAGTTGCAAAATAGTTTCCAACATGGTGGAGTCTCTATGGAGGAAATGCTTGTTCCAATTTTTACACTAACTCAAAAATGAAAAAAATAATTTTCAATTCAGTTGATGAAACTCAAGCGTTTGCATCAAATTATGCTAAAGATATAGCTAATGGAAAAGTAATTGCTCTCATTGGAGATTTGGGAACAGGTAAAACCACTTTTTCCCAAGGTTTTGCACATGGTATGGGGATTGATGAACATGTAATATCACCAACTTTTAAATTAGTTAGTGAGTACCATGGAGAAAGAATCTTATATCATATTGACTGCTATCGTATGGAATCAGAAAAAGATTTTTTGAATATTGGAGGAGAGGAATTTATTCTGTCTAACAATAGCATAACATTGATTGAATGGGCCGATCGAGTTAAATCACTTTGGAGTGAAGATTGGATATTCATTTATTTTAGTTTAATTGATAATAAGTCTAGTTCAAGAATGATAAAAATATCAAATTTAGTCAAATGAATATTATTTCAATTGAAACTGCAACTGATTGGTGTGGAATTGGATTATTTATAAATAGTGCGTGCCAACATAAAATTCAAAAAAAAATACCCAAAAAACATTCTGAAAAATTACCCACCTTTTATAATGAAATAATTCTTAATTCTGAATTTGATGATAATGAATTAGATGCCATAGCTGTATCTATAGGGCCAGGTTCTTTCACTGGTTTACGTATAGGACTCGGCTTTGCAAAGGGATTAGCATTTTCAAAGAGTATTCCAATAATACCTGTGCCAACTCTTGATATAATTGCTATGAGCAGTAAAGAAAAATATGATGATTATTTAGTATGCTTGTTTTCTCATGGTGATATTGTTTATTACCAAAGATATAAAAATGGAAAAGGAAAAGATTCGCCTCAAGTATCTAAGTGGAATGAAATTAACCATGGTTTGCAAGGCGTACATTATGGGTGTGAAAAATTACTAAATGGTAAAAAGTATTCATCAACATTCCCAATGGTCGACATACTAGGTAAAATTGCTATAGAAAATTATGAAGAACTGGTGGTTCAAAAACCATACACATTGATTCCTAATTATATTGCTCCTTTTAATGTAAGATGATAAATGAAAATTAGAGAAGCTAAAGTAAATGATCTTGAAAAAATTTATAATATTGAAAAAAGAGTTTTTTCAAATCCATGGTCTAAAGAGTCAATAAAAAATGAATTAAATAGGGCCTCCTGTTCATTAAACTTTATTTCTGAAAACAATAATGATTTAATTGGATATTGTTTTTCACATATAATTGATAAACAAGTTCATATTTTAAATATAGCAATTGATATACCATATCAACACCGCGGAAATGGAAAAGAATTTTTTTATCTAATCTTTAAAAACTATATTGAATATGCTAATGTCTTTTTAGAAGTAAAATCAACTAACTTTCCTGCTATTAATTTGTATCTTCATTTTGGTTTTGAAGAGATCGATAGAAAGAAAATGTATTACTCTGATGGTAAAGACGCTATAATTATGTCAAGAATAGTAAATAAAAATGTCGTGGTTTAATCGAAAAGATAAGAATATATCATCTGAAGAAAATAAAAAGGATATTCCCAAGGGTTTATGGGTAAAATGTCCATCTTGTTCAGAAATTCAATATAAACCTGAATTAGAAAAAAATTTTTCAGTTTGTCGTAAATGTGAGCATCATTTTCGAGTTAATCCATCATTATACTCTGAATTATTATTGGATGAAGGAAGTGTAAAAAAATTGTTCACTAATATTCAATCTTCTGATCCATTAGCTTTTGAAGCAGATAAACAGTATAAAGAACAATTAGAATTAGCTAAATCTAAAACTGGTCAAAATGATGCGATAAATTGTTTTTTGGGAAAAATCAACAATAATGAAATAATTCTTTCAGTAATGAATTTTCAGTTTATTGGAGGAAGTATGGGTTCTGTTGTTGGTGAATTAGTTTCGAGATCAATAAGTTTAGCAAGCGAAAAGAAAATTCCCTTAGTTCTAATTTGTGCTTCGGGTGGTGCAAGAATGCAAGAATCAGCATATTCACTAATGCAGTTAGCAAAAACAAGTTCAAAAATGGCAAAATTTCAAAAAGATGGAGGACTTTATATACCTATACTTACTGATCCAACTACAGGTGGAGTAACTGCAAGCTTTGGCATGTTAGGAGACATAATTTTAGCTGAGCCTGGTGCGCTTATCGGTTTCGCTGGTCCTCGCGTGATAAAGCAGACTATAGGGGAAGATCTACCCGAAGGATTTCAAAGGGCGGAGTTTTTAAAAGAAAAAGGTTTTATTGACAACATTATCTCTAGATCAGAGATGAAGGAGAAATTAACAAAATTTATAACATTACTTTCTAAATGAATAATCCGTCAATTTTAATTTCTAATGATGATGGAATTTACTCTGATGGCATATATGCACTTTGGGAAGCAATGTCTAAGATTGGCAAAACAACAGTAGTTGCGCCAAATACTGAGAAAAGTGCTGTTGGGCATGCAATTACTTTATCAGATCCAATTAGAATTCAAAAAGTTAAAAGAGCGAATGGATTTGAAGGTTTTGCTGTTCATGGTACTCCAGCTGATTCTGTTAAGATTGCAGTTAAGGCAATTATGGATTCGAAACCAGATCTTATAATCTCTGGAATTAATGCAGGTGCTAATGTAGGGCAAAGTCTTTTGTATTCGGGAACAATTTCAGCAGCAACTGAGGGAACATTTTTGGGAATTCCCTCTATTGCAATTAGCCTCGATGCATATAAAAAATATGATTTTTCAGGTGCAAAAATAGTAGCCACTAAAATTGTCAACGCTGTATTACAACATGGTTTATCAAAGGGAACACTTTTAAATGTGAACGTACCTAATATTAAAGAAGGTGATTATTCTGGTTATAAAATAACAAAACAGGGAGCAATTTATTTTAAAGATCATTTTGAAAAAAGAGAAGATCCTCATGGCCGACAATATTATTGGATGACTGGAGTAATTGAAAACCCTGACACTGATATTCAGTGGGATGGTTATGCACTTAAGAAAGGATATGTAAGCATTACACCGCTTCACCTTAAAATGACAAATATTGAGATTATTGATGAATTGTCTGAATGGGATCTGAATTGAGTGGATTACATAAAGATGGGGTAGTAATCTTAGATTTTGGCTCACAGTATACACAACTTATTGCAAGAAAAATAAGAGAACAAAATGTCTATTCAGAAATAGTTCCTGCAAAAATTAAATATGAAGAAATATTAAAAAAAGATCCGGCTGCAATAATATTATCTGGAGGGCCTTCGAGTGTTTTTGAAGATAAAGCTCCAGATTTTGATAAAAAAGTGCTTGATTCCAATTTCCCGATTTTGGGAATATGTTATGGCTTACAATTGTTAACACATCATAATGGAGGATTAGTAGAAACTACAGGTGTTGGTGAATATGGCTTTGCTGAAATCGACGTAAATCATTCTTCAGGTTTATTTAAGAATGTACCTAAAAAATCTCAAGTATGGATGAGCCATATGGATAGAGTAACTAAGTTACCTAAAGGGTGGGAAGTATTGGCGTATTCATCAAATAAAATAATTGCAGCTATGTCTAATAAAGATCAATCAAGAGTTGCAACACAATTTCATCCAGAAGTGGCACATTCACATGAAGGCGTATCTATTTTAAGAAATTTTTTATTTAATATTGCACGATGTTCAGATAAATGGACTGCAGGAAATTTTATTCATGAACAGATTGAAATGATTCAACAAACAGTTGGCAAAGACAATGTTCTTGTGGGCGTAAGTGGTGGCGTAGATTCTTCTGTTGTTGCAGCTTTACTTCATAAGGCAATAGGGAGTCAATCAACAGCCGTTTTGATTGATCATGGATTATTACGCCTCGATGAAGCAAAAGATTGTGTTGCTTCATTAAAACAAGGGCTTGGGGTAAATATAAAATCTTATGATGAATCAGAAAAATTTTTATCAAAGCTTTCAGATATAGAGGACCCAGAAACAAAAAGGAAGATCATTGGTAATCAATTCATTGAATCATTTGAAGATATTGCAAAACAATTTGATAATATGCATTTTCTAGCACAGGGAACACTATACCCTGATGTAATTGAAAGTGGAGTAAGTAAGGGTAATTCAGCTCATATTATTAAGAGTCATCATAATGTTGGTGGCCTACCAGATCATATGAACTTCAAATTATTAGAACCTTTACGTGAATTGTTTAAAGATGAGGTTCGAAAAGTTGGTGAAGAATTAGGAATTCCAAAGAAATTAATCCACAGACATCCATTCCCAGGGCCTGGTTTAGCTGTTAGGATTATTGGTGATGTCACTAAAGAAAGAGTCTCTATTTTACAAAAGGCTGACCAAATATATTTAGATGTTTTAGAGGAAGATGGACTTTATAATGATATTTGGCAAGCATTTGCAGTATTGATCCCAGTTAAGACAGTTGGTGTAATGGGCGATCAAAGAACATACGAAAACCTACTTGCCATTCGTGCTGTTACAAGTACCGATGGTATGACAGCTGATTGGTATAAAATGCCTTCAGAAACATTAAACAAAATTTCAAATCGTATAATTAATTCTGTTTCTGGAATAAACAGGGTAGTATATGATATTACTTCAAAACCCCCTGGGACAATTGAGTGGGAATAATTATTAAGTGATATTACTCACTATATAATTTCAATTAATCTGCTAATTTCCATCTATATAATTATTATAAACAAAGTGAATAAAGAATTATGTGTGGAATAGTAGGTTATTTAGGTAAAAAAGATTCTGTGCCCATAATATTAAATGGGTTACATCGCCTAGAGTACAGAGGGTATGATTCTGCGGGCATTGCTATAATGGGTGATGATGGAATTCAACATGTCAAAAATGCTGGTAATGTTTCTGAATTGTCTAAATTAATTGATGATTCAGTTTTAAAAGGCTCCATAGGTATTGGTCATACTCGATGGGCAACTCATGGTGAACCTAACAAAGTGAATGCGCACCCTCATTTTGATAAAACTGGAAAGATTGCATTAATTCATAATGGTATAATTGAAAATTATAATTCAATTAAAGAAGTTTTATCAAAAAAAGGATTTGAATTCAAAACTGACACTGATACTGAAGTAATTGTTCAATTAATTTCCGAAATCTATTATTCAGATGGTCTGAATTTTGAACAAGCTGTTCAAGCTGCCTTAAACCAAGTAGTTGGGGCCTATGGAATTGTTGCTTTTTGCTCAGATGAGCCAAATAAATTGGTTGCTGCGCGTCATGGTAGTCCACTTGTATTAGGAATCGGTAAAGATGAATATTTTATTGCAAGTGATGCATCACCTATTGTTGAACATAC
>JAYZKF010000183.1:0-5047 GCA_036163755.1 Fidelibacterota bacterium | reverse complement strand
CTAACTTTGATTATATAATTTTTGATACGCCACCACAAAAATCCTCAATACTCACATTAAATGCTTTATTAACAAGTGACTGGTACTGGTATATTTTAAGTGCTGAAGATCAATGGTCTTTAGATGCTCGAATTGTTATAAAAAAAATAATTGAAGATGTTAAAAAATTAAATCCTAAAATTGGTGCCTTGCCTGTTTTATTAACAAAATATGTAAATAATTCTCCACAATCTGAAGAAATGAAGAAAGTAGCAGCAAAAGCATTTGATTCTGGGATTTTTAGAACTTCAATTCCTTATTCAAATATTATAGCAAAATCTCATAGCAACCGTAAGGCTATTGATGAATATTCTCCCAATCATCCAATTTCAGAAAGTTATGATAAAGTTGCTTTAGCTGTTGGAAGATTTATTAGCAGTCATTAACCCTAATGAAAATATTTAAAAAATGAGCAGAGAAAAAAAGGGCCATATTGATCTCGATTCAGTTCATGATAAATTAGCTGATAAATATAAAATTGATAAAGATATAGATTCTAAAATCAGTACAACAATAAAAGATTTCAAAAGTGTATCCGACACAATAACGAAATTCGAAAAAATATTAGACAAGGGGCAGAAGCTCGCTGAGCGCGATGAAGAGTACAACAGTTATTTGTTGTCAATCAAAAATGACCTGGATGAGCAAAAGTTTCAGCTTTTTTATTTAAAACTAACCAGCGGAGAATCAAATATTGTTAATCTTCTATTAAACATGCATGACAACTCAACTGCAAATGATTTCATTGTTTTAGAAAGAGAAATAAAAAAATATGAAAAATTGATTCAATCTTTGGAGTCGGAATCCGAATTATCAGAGGAATATAAATTATTATGGGATGAGCACAATAATAATACAGCAAATTACTTTGATGAGCTTCAGACAAAAAAAATTCATTGTTCAGTAATCGCTAGCAAAAACAGAGTTGAAACAGCAAAATCAGAATATCAAAACAAATTAAATAAAGCAGCAGATTCATTAGTGACGGCCGATGTTACTTATACAAAAAAATCTTTAAAAAAACTGGAATTGGTTATAGATGAAGCCAGCTTAACTGGTAAAAAAGATGAAAAGTATAGTGAATATTTAGATTATCAAAAATCTAAAATAACTGAGCATAAAAGAGACATTGAAGATGTGCAGCTAAAAATTGATATTGAAAAGCATCGTAAAATTGTCGAAGAGACCAAACCTTCCGTAAAAAAAGGATTAGATAAACTAAAAAAAGAATCCGAATTAGATAAGGAGCGCCGTGCAGCTGCTACCGATTCTGACGAAGAAAGCTTATATGAGTACATTAATCGACGTGCAGGTGATGACAAGACTGAAGAAAATGAATTATGGGACAACATCGAAGATAAAGAAAAAGATCAGTTTGATGAAATCCCATGGGATGACAAAAAAGATGAAAGCAATATTGTTGAGCAAGAAGACAAAGAACAAAAGGATGACAGTAATGATATAGAACAAGAAAAAGATGATGGTGCTGATAATGAAACTAAGATTAAAGTGGGGAATATTATTCCAAAGCACGAACCTGCTGAAACCATATCTCCTATATTTAAAATTGGCCTTGGGGTCATTCTGCAAACTTCTCTTATTATCGCAATCATCTATTTTTCATCAAATAATTATATTTTATTAAGAGGTTTGAAATATCAACTCCCGATTAAAGAAAAAAAATTGGCCCTAATTACAAGCAATGCTATTGGGGAAAAGTTGATAAAAACAAAAGCATTTGATGAACATTTTTCTAAAAAAGGTATTATTATAACAAAGTTGCTTTCATCAGTAATACCTGATGCGGCAAACATTAATCGTCTTGTGATCAATCAATCTAAAAACAATGGGCCTTTTACTTTATCCTTATATGGGAAAATTGGTATCGCAGGATCAAGCGGAAGGCGCATATTAACAAAAATGTTAAGGGATTTAAAAAATCAAAGACTAATTAAAGATGCATTGCTAATTAATCAACAACCTGGCAAAGAAAACAGACTTTTGTTTACTATAGATATAACCATATGAAAACATCTATATACAACATAGGCGCTACAGCATTATTAATCTTTGGTATTTACTCTTACAATATTTTATCAATGGATGAACAAAAAGAAGCAAATGATAAAATTGATATTATCAATAGTAAGCTTGAGTTGTTTGGGAATAATAATGAACCAATGACTAGTTTATTGGATCAATATAGTAACTATATCAAGAATATTCCAAAACTTGCACCTTATTATGAAAATGAAAATGAATTCATTGTTTCATTAAATACAATAAAAAGCATATGTAATAATAATAATGTTAGGCTTGATGAGCTCAGCCCTAAAATATCCAATACTCTAGACATCCCTCAGGATCCTATTTCAGATCTAAGTATTGAAATAGAAAGACATTCTGTTAACCTGTCTATCAGTGGTTCGTTTTTAAATATAGGTAAAGTTTTAAGTGATTTATCATCAAAAGAATATCTAATTAATTCGATGGAAATTAATTCAATAAATAAAAATGAAGTAGATGCTTCTTTATCTTTGTTAGTTTATCGATCTAAACCACATTTAAATAAAGAAAATTATTCGATTGACATAAATAAAATAATCGATTCAATGCCAAGTGTTCCTAATGAAAAGTTGGCAGATAATATGAAATGGAAAAACGATATTTTCTCTGAATCAAGATTGTTAAACAAAAAAGATTCTGGAAACGATCAACCGTCATTTAAAAAAGAATATTTACTTAGTCGCATTACATTAGCAAAGCCAAAAACAGCTATAATAAATAATAAATTATATAATATAGGATCAAAGATTGGCGCCTATACTGTAAGTAGAATTGATGAAAAAAGTGTGATTTTATCTGGAAATCGTAGAAGCATAATACTAGAATTAGAAATCGATGAAGATCAAACTGTTTACTCTTTAGAAGGATTTAAAAAAGCGTTTTCTAATGCTCGCAAAAACAATCAACCAACATTTATGTATAAAGGAAAATTATATAGTACACAGATAGAAAATTAAAATTTCGCATTATCTTCTTAGTGGAGTTATTTTCTCCCAGTATTTTTTTTAGATTATTTCAAATAAGAAAAGGTGATTAAATATGAAAATAAGATCAGATATTAATGCCAGAACCGCACTAGTATATGGTGGGGCAGCTTTTTTGTTAGTTATTGTTGGTTTTCGCTCTATCTTTGCTACACTTGATCCTGATCACGTTGGCCTTATGACTTACCTATCCATTGGGGCTTTAATTTTAGAATTTTGTTTATTAATTCTATATGCCCAAAGTATTTATAACTTGGGAGAGGATGATGGGCATAGCCAAGCTTCTGGTGGAGATGCTGCAAAAGCTGTATCAAATATGGATAAAGATGCGGTTGCTTCATTAGCTAGTGCTGTTAATGGATTAAAAACAGAATTGAAAGGTCACAATGAAAGAATGGAAGCTCTAAGCTCGGGCGTTACTAGACTTGTTAAAGGCACGGTCCAAAAAGAAATCCATAGTGAAGTTAGTAGAATATTGACAAAAGCAATAAAACAATAGATTATTAGTTATGAAAAAAGTTGAAGTCTATTTTCTAATTAACCTTGGAGCAATATTGAGTCTTTTTGCAATTGAAGGAGAGCTTGGTGAATATATGCGTAGACAAGATGATATATTGCTTGAAGTTGCCAAAGATAAACTTGAATCTATGGTAACAATTGAAAATATAAATTCGTTGCATTCCGATTCATTATATAAATTTACATTTGACTTGCAAGGTGAGTATGAAAAAAATTCTGTTCAAGTAAAAACAAAATTTACTTTAAACGATACTAGTGTAAACGATGTTGAATATGATGTGTTGGCTGATGCTTCATTAATTAATGGTAATTATATTGCAGAATTACCCTTATCTGAGTTTGATGTTTACCAAGACAAAAGGTTTGATGTTGAACTTAGCATAGGATTTACCCCAAATATTTCTCAACAAACTCTTGATAATTGGGAGGTAATATTTGGTAGTGATAAAATTGCCAGCAAAATAGAAAAAAATATTTCGGATAAAGTTAGCCGAGAAGGATCGTTTACAGTAAAACGTAATTTAGACGCTCCTATAATTCCAGTACCAATGGAAGGACAAAAAACTGATTTTTTTGTTATTTTTGATAAAAAAAGATATACAGTCTTAAAAGGCTTATCTTGGGAAGTCCCAGTAACAGTTGGCGGCGTATTTTCAAATAAAGATTTTGAGGTTTCAGTAACCGGTGGAAACGATATGATATCAAGCGTAACTCAAGGGACCCCAAGGACTACATTGGTTGGCGTTGCTGCAAATAATGGAGGCTCTATTGAAGTCACGGGAGTACGTAAGCGGGATAGTAAGGTCGTAACTGCAGAAACCAAAATTGCTGTAGTAGAACCCCAGTGGGCTTCTGCACCAGACATGTCTGAAATTTATACTGGAGAGAGCTATAAATTTGATCTTCGTGTAAAATCATTATCTAGAGACAGGGTATCTGTTAGACTAAGTGGATCATTGCAAAGGACGCCTAAAAATGTTGACAACTCAGAGATTAGCGTTGGACCATACAAGAAAACGGGTAACTTAAAGCTAGAAACTTTAGTAGATGGCACTGTTCTAAAAAACCTTACACATTCAATAGAAGTCAAAGAACTACCACCCCCTTCAATCACATATAAACGTAGACCTGGAACTAATGAACTAACTCTTGAAGTTATTACTTATGGAAAAAATAATGCTGTAGATAAAGTTTTTCCAATTGGTGGAATAAGTGGTAAGCCTTTTGAAATTGACAGCAGAAAGTATGGGAACAGAAAAGTAACACGATATCGTATTGAAATTTCTAGGCCAGCTTTCGGGGGAATACAGTCTGTAAAGATAAAAATAAGAGATACAAATGGTTTAATGAAGGACTCAGAAAATGAATTTGAATATTTTCAATAATATTTATTTATATCTAATAAGAACAGCTTTACTAATTGGATTCTTATTTTCTCA
>JAYZKF010000182.1:0-13275 GCA_036163755.1 Fidelibacterota bacterium | reverse complement strand
ATGCCAACGATTGGGAATATATCGAAGAGGATGAAAAGAAAGCCCATTACAAACAATGGCTAAATGAAGGCCTCGACGGGGAAAAATTAGATGATTATTTTGACGATGGACTTGCATGGTGGGATGGATGGGACATTAAAGTAGATCGCGATGGTGATGGTATTGTTGACACTACATATTTTGCCAAGGATAATAAAGTTTATGATAGGGATAAAGATGGCATTGATGACATCCCACATTTTAAAATAAATAATACACGATTTGATATTAGAACAGACTATAATTTTTCTCCTGATCATTTTATTAGCTTGAATTATGGGTTTGCGCAAGCAACGAATATTAATATTACTGGCATTGGGCGTTATCTTGCCGATGATTGGATTTATCAATTTTTTCAAGGTAGATGGGTATATAAAAACTGGTTTGCACAAGCTTACTTAAACACCTCCATGTCTGGTGATACTAGGAATATGCGAACCGGGGGTATTGTGACTGACCATTCGAAGTTTTTTCACTTCCAGTTTCAAAATAATATTGATTTTAACTTCTTAGATACAAAACTGATTTGGGGTGGAGACTACCAGAGAACTATGCCCAAAACTTTTGGAACAATTCTTCCAGATGGTAAACCTGGAAGAAATCCAATTAGTTTTGATGAGGATGGCATCGATAATGATGGAGATGGGGAAGTAGATGAATGGGATGAGTTAATTGTAACGAACGAATTTGGTCTTTATGCACAAACCCAATCTAAATTGAATGAAAAATTTCAATTAATTCTTTCCGGACGAATTGATCTTCATAGTGGTCAACAAGAAGATGGGGGAATAAAATTTTTAGAAGACCCGTTATCAGGCAAAACTATGGAATATTTTCCACAAATCTCACCCAAGGTAGGGCTATTATATAAACCGAATGAAAAGCACACATTTCGCTTAACTGCTGCTCGGGCATTTAATACACCATCGTCGCAAGGACTATATCTGAATGTACTCGCAGCTCAATATTCCGTATTCCCAGTTGTCGCACGCGGAAATGCAGATGGTTATAATTATACAAGAAATGCATCGGGCGAACTGATGATGTTTGATGTACGTGCTGGCTCCACATCAGAATTTAGATGGGCAGATATGCCAGAAGGTTCAGCACTTTATATTCCTGCTGTTTTAGGTAGATCAGGGCAATTTGTCAATGCAGATGACTATACTAAAATTAAACCAGTTCGTTCCGAAGAAATTTGGACTTATGAATTTGGTTATGCAGGATTCATAGGACAGAAGATACGAGCTTCATTTGATCTGTACTATAGCTCCTACAGTGATTTCGTTAGCGACCTTACATGGGTAACGCCTGTGGTTATAGACACATCAAATGGATTTTATACAGTGGAAAATCCCGATCCAGAAATATTAGGTTTTGTACCAACCGCTGAGCACAGTGGTATTAGAGATGGCGGAGATGGTATACCAGGGTACTATTATATAGAATATGGATCATCTGATTGGAATACATTAATTCCTACAGGATGGTGGTCACGACCTGTTGAAGAGCGAAATGGTACTAAGTTAGAAGTTGCATATGGTGATACAATCGGAGCTTGGTGGACTGATGATCTTACTAATTTTGATAATCCAGTCAACCTAATGTTGACAAATATTAATTATGGTCGCGTCAATTTGTGGGGAATGGATGCCAGTTTATATGCATTTATCACACCTAAAATCACTACAGATCTAAATTTCTCCTTATTAGGGAAAACTAGATTCTGGAATTTCTTAACTCGATCCTATGATCCTGTTAATGCACCCAGATACAAGGTTAATGCAAAGATAGCTTATAATGCTGACAAAGGATTTCATGGGAATCTAGGGTTTAGATATATACCAGAATTCGAATGGGCAGCTGGTGTTCATTTTGGAGTTATTGAAGAATATTTAGTTTTTGATACAATGGTTGGCTACCGATTTGCCGAAAAATATGATCTACTGCTTAATATTAATAATTTAAATAATGATGTGCACCGCGAAATTATCGGTGGACCAAAATTAGGTCGGCACATTACCTTAAAATTAAACGCCAGATTCTAGTATATATTTAAATCTCAAATCATTTCTCAACTGAAGAAATTATAATTCGAACTATCCAATTACCTTTTAGGTAAGCTACCCATCTTTTTACAAATGATCTTTAACATAATTTCATCAGTGCCACCAGCAATTGAATTTATTCGGCCATCTCTATAGATTTTAGATATATAATTTTCCCAAGTAATTCCCATTCCACCCCAAAATTGTAAACATATATCTGAGACTTCGCGAAGCAATCGACCACTTTTTAATTTAGCCATAGAAGCAAGATATGTAACATCATTGCCATCAATAAGTTTTTCACATGTGCGATAAATTAATGCTCTTAATGCTTCAATTTCTGTTTGCAATTCAGCTAATCGAAAATGAATATATTGATTATTAATTATTGGTTTACCAAAAGCTTGTCTCTCATGACAATATTCAATCGTTTTGTAAATACAGTCATCAAGGATAACTAAACAACTAACAGACATAAAGATTCGTTCTTCTTGAAATTGTTGCATCTGCATTTTAAAACCCTGGCCTTCTTTACCAATACGATAATATTGAGGTATTCGTACATTATCAAAAAAGACTGGTGCGGTATCAGAGGTAAATTGCCCTATTTTATCTATTTTATCTCCAACACTAACTCCTTTTAAATTTGATGGTATAATTACTAATGATTTGTTACTGTGTGGATCATCATCACTAGTGTTTACTAACGTGCAAAAATAATCTGCTTGAGTTCCATTTGTTATCCACATTTTCTCTCCGTTGACTATATAATCATCACCGTCTTTGCGTGCATTAGTTTTTAAAGCGGCGACATCTGATCCTCCTGATGTCTCACTCACAGCAACAGCAGAAACAAAATCGCCATTTACGCTGGGTTTTAAAAATTCTTGTTTTAATTCACTACTACCATAACGATCAAGGGCAGGTGTTGCCATATCAGTTTGTATTCCTATCCCTGTTATAACTCCTAGATCTTCTGCATAACCCAATGCTTCAGCAAATACCATACCAAAACTAAAATCTAAATCCATCCCACCAACTTCAGCGCTTTTAGTAATACCTAATAAATCTAAACTGCCCATCTTTTTAAATAATTCATGAGCTGGAAATGCACGATTCTTCTCCCATTCTTCTAAATAAGGTTTAATTTCATTTTGAGAGAATTTTTTTACTGTTTCTGCTAAAGTTTTATGTTCTTCTGTAAACTTCATCTAAATATTATTTCTACACATTATAAATCATTATTAATAATTGCCTGACCAATTATCTTTTTTTGACCTTTTAAATCTTCCACTTTTAAACCGAGAGTTACAACCTGTTTATTGCCAATTGAATTCTTCTCCAAAATTTTTCCAGTACAAATAATTGTTTGATTTAGATGTGTCATATTTGAAAATTGGACGCTGAAATTTTCAATATGTGATTGTGGCACTATATTTGTTAATAATCGTCCTAAATATGACATTATTAGCATTCCATGTGCAATCACATCAGGCAGACCTGATTTTTTTGCAAAATTCTGATCGATATGTATCGGATTTTGATCTCCAGAAGCATTCGCATACAACACCAGGTCATCCTGATTAATTGGACCCAATGTCAGTGCGGGTAATTGATCACCTTTTTCAGCTGAGGTATAATCCCAATCAGACATCTTATTTAACTACCAATGTTGATTTTGATTTAGCCACGATTACTTCATCTTGATTAGAATACATTGATTCAAATACCAAAAATTGAAGCCTCCCTCCTCCTTTATCAAAAATATCAGATAGCTTACTAACCATTTTAATCCTATCCCCTGCGTATACAGGTGAAAAGTATGTATACTCCTGGTTCGCATGAAGAAACCGACCTAATTCAATCCCCAAATCTTTTAAGTATTTGTATGGGTCTTCCTGTTCATAACTAACTGTAGTTAAAAAAGTTAACGGTGCAAGCAATGATGGGTGACCTTCTTTTTTTGCACTTTCAATAAGAGTATGAATTGGATTTTTTTCCCCAATAGCTTTAGCAAAAAGACTAATTTTCTCTTCTGTTACTTCAGAATAAAATGGGGGATATTTTGTGCCTATAAGAGATCTATTAATCATATAATTATTTTATTTAAATGTCTCACTTTTTTCAATCATATTTTCCAATATTTTTGGAGGATTAAATCTGTCGCCATACTTATCAGCTAATTCATGGGAACGATTTTTAAAGTTAATTAATCCATAATCATTTACAAATTGTAATGTTCCACCCTTTTCAGAAGGGAATCCCCAGCCAAGAATACTTCCCACATTTGCATCATTCACAGATGTAATCACATTTTCCTCATAACATCGAATACTTTCTATAACCTGGGAAAAATAAAAACGATCTATAATTTCATCTTCTGATAATTGTTTTTCAGAAAGGGGAAAATATTTTTGAAGATCAGGCCATAAAAATTTTTTTCCTTTTTTAGGATATTCATAAAAACCGCCACCCCCTGAACGACCTATACGATTAACTTTTTTTATCATCAAATTTATAACTTCATCCCACGGACCTAATGTTAATTCCTTACCTTCAGCTTTCAAGTCATGTGACATTTCACTTCTAATATGTTCCACTAATTCAATGCTAATTTCATCAATTACCGCTAATGGACCAACAGGAAACCCAGCTTTCTTAGCCGCCAATTCAATCACTTCTGCTGAATTTCCTTCTGCAAGGAGCGCCATCCCTTCTCGTGTATATCGTTCGAAAACCCTTGTAGTGTAAAATCCACTACTATCATTAACAACAATAGGGACTTTATTTATAAGTGTTACAAATTCTACTGCTTGATCCAAAGTTTTTGTATTTGTTTTTTTACCCTTAATTATTTCAACCAGTTTCATTTTATGAACAGGTGAAAAAAAATGGATCCCAATAAATTTCTCAGGTCTGATTGCATTTTCAGCTAATCTTGAGATAAGAATTGTTGATGTGTTTGAAGCCAATATACCATCAGGGCTCAAAAACTTTTCTGTCTTAATAATTACTTCAGCCTTTAATTCACGATTCTCATATACAGCCTCAATAATTAAATCACATTCATTAAGTGAACTATAATCAATGGTGGCATTAATATTTAAAAGGGCTTTATTTACTTCTTTTTCACTTATAAAACCTTTAATTAAGCTATCATTAAGAATCTTTTTTATTTTTCCCAAACCATTATCTAATTGTAATTGGGAAATATCTGCCATAACAACTTCCATGCCTGAAATTGCACTGACATAGGCAATCCCATGACCCATTAGCCCTGACCCTATTACACCAATTTTTAAATCTTTTTTAGTTTTAGGAAGTGGTGATTGATTTGATATCATCTAAGTTTAATCTATTTGATATAAGAATTATTATTATTTATGAAATTAATCAGTGGTCAAATCTATGAATAGATATCTATTATTATTTATATTTGTATATTAGATCTATAATTTCAATGATTCTATAAATAAGGCAAGAGTTTGAAGTCAAAGCTAATTCAATATATTACTGACCTAGTAGCTATTAATTCTGTAAATCCAGATCTTTCGACCGATGGTCAAGGAGAACGTGAGATTGCACAATATGTTCATGAGCATTTTTCAAATCTAGGAATAGATAGCAAAATTGATACCGTAAGCGGTGATAGATGCAATGCCACAGCTTTATTAAATGGTAAAGATTCAAATCAAATCCTATTATTCAATGGACACCTTGATACAGTAGGGATTGAAGGTATGGAAGCCCCTTTTACTATCCGAAAAGATGGTGACCGTTTATATGGGAGAGGTACCTATGATATGTTGGCCGGCTGTGCTATTCAAATGTGCTTAGCGAATCATTTTGTAGAGCATTCATGTCCTATATCATTAGCATTTACATTTGTTTGTGATGAAGAAAATAAAAGTATAGGTATGGAGTATCTAGTGGAGAATTATTTACCTTTACTTCCTTCAAAACCTTTTTTGGGTATTTTCATGGAACCAACTGAAGAAATGATTGGTGTTAGCCATAAAGGATATAATTGGTATGAATTGAAAATTAAAGGATCCGCGGCCCATGGAAGTAGACCAGAAGAAGGAGTAAATGCCATCTTCCCAATGCAATATGCATTGGCCGAACTTGATATAATAAACAAAAAATTATCTAAAGAAAAACCTCACCCTTATTTAGGTAATGCAACGCTTCATCCTGGATTAATTAATGGAGGCACTGCTCAAAGCGTAATTGCCGCAGAAGCAACTTTGAATTGGGAGCGCCGAACACTTCCAGGGGAAACACAAGAAAAATTAGATTTAGAGTTGAAAAAAGTAGTCAAAGCTGTAAAAAATGCTCCAGGTAATCATGAAGTTATTGGTAAACAAATATATAGTCGTCCACCAAATCAATTAGAAGAAGATTCTTTAATTCAAATGTTCAAAAATGTTACAGGAAATAAATCATTTAGTGGAATGTCATACTGGGCAGATTCAGCTTTGGCCACACAAGCAGGAATACCTTCTATCCTTTTTGGCCCTGCGGGGCATGGTGCTCACGCAATCGATGAGTGGGTAAGTGAATCGAGTATGATAAACTGCTATAAATCCTTAAAAAACTTTGTTTCAAGTTTTAATTTATAACTATTAAGGTTTCATAATTTTCCCAATTATTTCTTTCAATAGCTTTGCCGCAGTTATTGCAGTCATATCATTTATATCTTTAGTTGGATTATACTCAACAATATCTCCCCCAATAACATCACCTTTTAGTGAATGAATAATATTAATAATGTTTCTAGTTGATAATCCTCCTGGCTCAGGGTGCGACACACCAGGAGCAAAGGCAGGATCAAGTGCATCAATATCCAATGAAATATATACTGGTCCATTGAATTCGAATGATAAATCACTATTAAAATCTTTCATTTCAATAACTTCAACACCAAATTTATTCACCTGCTCTCTTTGATGATTATTTAACGTACGAATTCCTATTTGAACGAGTCTTTTTACTAAATTATTTTCCATTATTCGGGCAAAGGGCGATGCATGAGAAAAAGGATTTTCATCAAAATTATGATATAAATCAGGGTGAGCATCAAAATGAAGAATGTTTAATGATTTATATTGATTTGCGTGAGCTTGAATAAGAGGGAAGGTAATTGAATGATCCCCTCCAATTGCAATGAGTTTTTTACCTTTTCCTAATTCATTTTGAGCTTTTTTACAAATTTCTTTGATCGCCAATTCACCAGATGGTAGTTTAATCTCATCTAAGATTTTAATTATTTTACTATCTCTACAATTAACCCCATTCTCTGAATAAGCGTTTGATGAATCTGAATAAAAGGCTTCAATAATCTTTTGGGGTGCTTCGGACGAACCCTTTAAAAATGACGAATTTTCATCAAAGGGAAAACTTAATACTGAAAGCATAATTTTATCCTACTTTAGTTTTTGGATATGTCAATATAATGATGCTCAAATCTATGAATAGATAGCTATAATTATTTATATTTGAAATATGAGTTCAATTGTTTCAATCATTCTTGGAAATTTACTTTTTATTTTTGGCACACTTATACTTCTCTGGTCAATTAAACGTTTTATAGAAAGAAAAAAGTAAAAATCTATGTATAATCAAAAAACCCCTCTTATAAAAGAAGCAGGACCGTTGGAATCCTGGGAGCGGGGGAACAACCAGTCTTCTTTAATAACGGCCCCACTAAAAACTAGTAAAACTTATCCCATGATTAATACTGGGTCAAGTATTATTTAATTTATCGCATGCTTGAAAATTTTATAAATATTGATAAAGCTATTTTTCGTTTTTTTAATTCCACAACTGCAAATCCACTATTTGACTTAGTAATGCCAATAATTACAGATCAAAATATTTGGGCAATCCCTATTCTTATTTTAATATGTTTCCTTACAATAAAAGGCGGAAGGAAAGGACAAATTACATCAGTAATACTTATCATTGCTGTTTCCTTAGCTGATTATTCATCAGCTCAAATTTTAAAACCATTTTTTGGACGACTACGGCCAAGTCACGAAATGCTAGATGGAATACGAATTCTTATGGGTAAAGGCGGTAAATATGGATTTGTTTCTTCTCATGCAGCGAATATTTATGCAGCAGCAGTCATTTTTGGATATTTCTATCCAAAAAATAAAAAAATATTTTTCACTATTGCAGCATTAGTAGCATTTAGCCGTGTTTATGTTGGTGTCCATTACCCTGGAGATATAATTTTTGGAGGACTTTTAGGATATGGTTTGGCGTGGTCTATTCTTAGCCTGTGGGTAATTATTAAAATGAGAGCTATAAAGAAGGGTAGTAAATGGGTTATTTACTAATTTGGCAATGAATCCTCAGGAGGATTAATTGGATAATCTCCAAACCCATCTTGTTCAGGGTGTACTATCTCACCATTTGATTCTTCATAACGTTTAATATTGTCACCTAATGCAGTTAGAAAAGCTTTTGCATGCTGTGGAGCCATAATTACTCTTGAATGAACTCTAGCTTTAGTTACACCTGGAAGTATCTTAGTGAAGTCCATCACAAATTCTGCTGGAGAATGTGTTACCACAACAAAATTTGCATATTCTCCTTCACTGACCTCTTGGTTTAACTCAATATTAATTTGCTGAATATTTTTATTTTCTTTCATAATTATTTCTTACTATCCGATTTATCATCATCTCTTCTGTTAAAATCTTCCCATTCCTCTTCTATACCTTCAAAATCTTCATAACCTTTAATTTCTTCATCTTCCGCCTTTTGTTTATACATTTCCATTTCCTGTTCATAAAGACTAAAAATATCTTTTTTCTTCTCAAAATCATTGGGGTCTACATCTTCTTCATCATCTGGCTCAAGTCGTTCAACATCTTCACTGTATACTTTTTGATCAAAGAAATCCAAATCTTTGACCAATCCATTCGCCATTAGAAATTCAAGAAAATCTAGGAATCGGCGATCTTTAAGATCTGTTTTACAATTTTTACATGTTAGTGACTCTAGAATTTCCGCTTCTTCTATAGTCGCTTCACAAGCTGGACAAATTATACCTTCTAGCACTATTTTTTTCCTCTGAAATAGGTGACGAATATAATTGGCACTACACCCCTCGTCAACGACTTTTAAAAATTTTATAAAATAATTTTTTCTATGAGCTCTTTTTCAACTATTGAGAGCGTTTGCCCTCTTCTTTCTTTTACTAGTTCCTCTGTCTCAAAAAATTTGTCAAGATTTACCTTTTGATGTTTGCCCTTAATAAACCATGTAAAGGGTTTTATTGTCTTTGGAGGAAAACCATCACATGCAATCATCGCGCCAGGTCCTATCACACTTCCAGTATTAAGTAGTGTCCCAATTGCAGTTTTAACATAATCACCGATAAAACAACCCATGTGAATTCTTTTTGAATCAACACTTTCGCCATTGATTTGAACTTTCACAGTTGAATAATTATTTTTTAAGTTACTATTAATCGTACCTGCTCCCAGATTAACCCATTCACCTAAAAATGCATCACCTAAATGTCCATCATGAACTTTATTTGTGTATCCCTGGATTACAACTGAATCAATTTCGCCTCCAACTTTACATACTGGACCAATTACAGAGTTTTTTATTTGAGTTAAAGGTTTAACTACTGTTTTACTTCCAATATATAGAGGTCCTTCTAAATATGATGGCCCATGAACCTCTACTCCAGAATCAATTATAACGGGTCCATTTTTAGCATTTATATTTACATTAGGATGAATAATTGATTTATTTATAAAAATCTGATCATTGTTAATAAATGATTCGTTCTCATCATATTGTTTATTTTTTGTATTGCCAAAATAATTGGTTTCGTAATCAATTGTATTTGGGATATTGTCAATTATCTCCCATAGGAATTGACAATATGAGACTTCTATTGAGATTCTATTTTTTGTAATTGGAGTTGATTTTGTAGGACCACCTGCATCAAGCCAGGCTTTTCCTTCAGAACTATTTAAATTTGCTGCGATTACCTTATCCTCATAATAAAAAGCTCCAGTATTGTTTGTTAAAGTAATTAAATCATTATTTTCCCAAATGACATTACCTAATAGCCATATTCCATCATTTATAGATAGTGGATTTATTTCTAGATCAGGGTATTTTTGTTTAGTGATATCAGCGAGGTCATCTCTAACAAAAAGAGCAATTTTTGATTTAGGAAATAAATACTTTATACGATCAAGGAAAGTTTCGGAACCAATCCTGATATCAAAAACTGGTCTGGTTAACGATAAAGGCTCAAACTTTAGAGCTTGCTGGTCTTCATATACGTAAATATTCATCCCATACCCAAAATTTGAAAAATTTCTTTAAATCCACTTTCAGCTAATTCTTCACCTGTCCTTCTTACCATAACATTGTAAAAATCTTCACCTTCATCACTATAAAAACCTACTTTTAAAGGAGCTGTAACTTCTCCACATAAAGTGGCCGAAATTTCAGAAAATTCTTGATTTAAATCGAGCACAGCATCAACCTTTATCTTATTGCAAGCCAAAATTAATTCTTTATCTGGTAAACCCCATCGGTTTAAATCTTCTTCAGAATAAAGTATAAAATCATGGAATTCAGTCAGATCCAATAGATTACCTACTGCCGTAGTTCCTAAAATTTTCATTTGATTTGCCCCTTTGGGTCCTAAAGCATTCTTCATCGAAGAAATAAAGCGTTTGGCTAAATCACTTTCCGTAGAATGTTCCGGCAGAACAATTAAAAATCTATCTGGTGATTTGCCTTTAGCAGATACAGATAAACTTTTTACATTTCTCTTATGTTTGTAGCGTAACCGGTACCACCAAAATGCTGCTTTTCTTGTTTTTGAATCTTCCAAAATGATACTAATCTTAGTTGATGTGCTTTCTAATCGATCTGAAAATTGTATTAACTTCTTAACTCTTGAAAGGATAAAATGAAGTGAACGTCGGGAAAAAAATGCTTTGGGGTGGGCTCGGTTGGGTTCTTGGGGGTCCAATTGGCGCAATTATTGGCTATTCATTAGCTGGCTTTACAGCTCAGTCCTCTGTCAGTTATGGTAGAAATTATCAATATACAAAGTACCCACAAACACAGCCCGGTGACTTTATTGTTTGTTTATTAGTTTTATTTGGTGCGGTGATGAAAGCCGATAAGCAAATGCTAAGATCAGAACTCGATTATATTAAAACATTCCTTTCAAAACAGTTTAGTCGAGATCAAGTGAAAAATTTTATGATTTTATTTAAAGATATTATTAAACAAGACTATCCTTTGAGGGATGTATGTCGACAAATTGTGAAATCAATGGATCATCCTAGTCGGCTAGAGTTAATACATATTTTATTTGAGCTCTCACAAGCAGATGGGAAAATACATCCTGAAGAAATTAATGTTATCCAAACAATAAGCCGCTATCTTAACATTAATTTGAAGGACTTTGATTCAATTCAGGCAATGTTTATTCGTGATACTTTTGCTGACTACAAAATTCTAGGCATTAATAAATCATCGAGTGATGGTGATATAAAAAAAGCTTATAGAGCTATGGCAACTAAATATCATCCAGATAAGGTTGGTCATCTAGGAAATGAATTAAGACTAATAGCTGAAGAAAAATTCAAGGCGGTAAATGAAGCATATCAAAACATCAAAAAAGAACGTAGTTTCAAATAATTATTATTAATCAATATAAAAGTAAAATCTCATGAATGAAAAAGCTGGAAAATTCCCCTTCACAAGAGGAATATATCCCAAAATGTATCAAAACAGGCTATGGACAATGCGCCAGTATGCAGGATTTACTTCAGCTGAGAAATCCAATGAAAGGTACCATTATCTATTAGACCAGGGTGTCTCGGGTTTATCCGTTGCATTTGATCTACCTACTCAAATTGGTTATGATTCTGATCATTCTATGGCAGATGGTGAAGTAGGAAAAGTAGGGGTCCCCATAAGTTCTATATTAGATATGGAAAAACTATTTAAGGATATTCCATTAGATAAAGTTTCAACATCAATGACAATTAATTCTACCGCAGCCATTCTTTTAGGAATGTATATAGTAATTGCTGAAAAAAATGAGATTTCCTTAAATAAAATCCAGGGAACAATACAGAATGATATTTTAAAAGAATATATAGCGAGAGGGACATATATTTATCCTGTAAAACCTTCTCTTCGTCTTATCACAGATGTATTTGAATTTTGTGCAGAACATGTACCCAAATGGAATACTATTTCCATATCAGGTTATCATATTAGAGAAGCAGGATCCACAGCTGCTCAAGAACTAGCTTTTACTTTTGCGAATGGGATTGCATATGTAGAAGCAGCGCTCAAGAAAGGATTGGATATTGATAAATTTGGTCCTCAGCTATCTTTTTTCTTTAATGCACATAATGATCTTTTAACTGAAATAGCAAAATTTAGAGCAGCTCGTCGATTATGGGCGAAAATTATGAGAGATCGATTTAGTGCAAAAAATGAAAAATCAATGTTATGCCGATTTCACACTCAAACAGGCGGTTCTACCCTTTCTGCTCAACAAACTGATAACAACATAGTCCGCACAACTATTCAAGCACTTTCAGCTGTCTTAGGCGGAACTCAATCTCTCCACACAAATGCATTTGATGAAGCATTGGCACTACCAACGGATAATTCAGCAAGATTGGCATTAAGAACTCAGCAAATTATTGCACATGAGTCAGGGGTTACAAATTTTATCGATCCACTTGGGGGCAGTGAAGTCATTGAAGAATTAACTGATAAAATAGAAAAAAATGCGAAATCAATAATTGAAGAGATTGATTCCATAGGAGGCGCAATTCAAGCGATAGATCAAGGGTGGATCCAAAATCAAATATCAAAAAGTGCCTATGAGTATCAACAATCAATAGATAATCAAGAACAAAAAATAGTAGGGGTAAATAGTTTTATTGAAGATGAAGACCCAATAGAAGAACTTCAAACCATTGATCATAATCTTGTTACTAAACAAATCAAACAAGTCCACCAACTAAAAACAAACCGAGATAATAGTTCCGTGCAATTAAAACTTGATAAACTCAAATCTGTTGCAAACTCTGAAGAAAATCTGATGCCAGCAATTATTGAAGCTGTTAGGAACGAATGCACTTTAGGTGAGATTTCCGATGCCCTTCGT
>JAYZKF010000181.1:0-10282 GCA_036163755.1 Fidelibacterota bacterium | reverse complement strand
AAAGAAATATTGCTGCCCAATGAGAGAGACCGAATAACTCAAACTGATTATAAGTATTTAGATATTCATCTAAAAAAGGAAACATTAAATATATCAGTTAATTTACTTGCGATTATTTTTTGCCAATCTTTTGCAAATGAACCATTGCGCCCATTAACATGACTATAGCTAACATCCAAATTTGATTAAAATCATTTCCGGAGCTTCTTTCCATAAATCCATATAAGAATGTTATAATAGCACTAAATATCAATAGGACAGAAAATCCTAATCGAACTTTATCATTAATAAAACCAGCCATTAATTAGATTTCTTTGCTGCTGGCTTCTTTGCTGCTGGCTTCTTTGCTGCTGGCTTCTTTGCTGCTGGCTTCTTTGCTGCTGGTTTCTTTACTGCTGGCTTCTTTGCTGCTGGTTTCTTTGCTGCTGGTTTCTTTGCTGCTGGTTTCTTTATATCTGAAGATACGTTTATGTTCTCAGATTTATTTGCAATAGAATTTTGTCTTAAGGATTTAATTCGATTTCTATTCTTTCGATGTTTTTTTAATACTTGCTTTTTCTTCTTATTCATTTGATTCCTTTTTATTAATTATTGCGGGAACGCCTGGGAATTGAACCCAGCTCTTACATTAGATGCAAGACAACGGTGTTGAAGACCGCGAGGGGCACCAGCCACCTAATCATTCCCATAACTTATAATAAGATTCATTATTCAGGGTTGTTTATAACTCGGAAATCTAAACCAAATTTCTTTTTTAATTTTCTTCCAATTTTTTCAGCATCTGATTGATCTTCATATCTTACTATGCGAACTGCATGAAGTCTACTCCCATTAGAATATATAGTATGTATTTCAGCTATAAATCCATTGTTTTGAAGTTGGTTCCTCAAACGTTTCGCATTGTTGTATTTTCCGAAAGCACCAACTTGGACTACCCAAGGCTTAACTTTAGGTTTCGATATGATTTTTGTCTTTTGTCTTTTTTCTTTTGCTTCTTTAAATCGATTTGTAATTATAGCTGCATCTAAACGTACTAATTTTGCTTCTCTTTTTTCATTATTCAATCCATTTATTCCATATTTGTTGTAATCAAGCTTAGGATATAAATCTTTTATATTTATTAGAGCTATCTTTAAAGAATCATCGTCCCCAATTGCTAGATAAGAATTAACCATAAGATCTAATGCAATTTGATGATGATCACCGATAGGATAATTAATAATTGTTTTTTTAAACTGATTACTTGCCTGAGAATACAATCCTCTTGCAAATAGATATTCCCCAATCTTCATTTCTGATAAAGATGCATATTCAGAGTTAGGGTAATCTTTAATCAAGGTTTCATAATTTAATAAAGCTTCATCTGCACTATTAGAAACTAATCCTTTTAGAAAAAAAATACCTGGATCCTTAGGATATCTTTCAATCAATTCTGGAAGATTTTCTTTGACCTCACTTATTTTCCCCTTTTCAAGAAGTGTTATATAAAGATCTATATTTTGTGCCTTCAGAAAAACTGTGGACGCAATTAAAAACAAATTGAATGAACGAAATAACATTAAATTGAGCTAATCATTATTCTTAGTTAATAATAACATAATATCATCTATATAATGTGATAACTCATGAGGCTTAGAAAAATTTAAAGATAATTTCAATTTCATTAAATGTGCATGTACGGATGATTCATTCTTTGCTAAAGTTTCATCAACAAGACTTAATGCCTCTTTATTTTGACCTTTCTCTTGCAAAACATTTGCTAATCTTGTTAAAGCAGCCAGATTGACTGGGTTATTATCTAAAATCCTTCGGTAAAACTTCTCAACCTCACTAAATCTACCTAAGTCAAAAAGAGCGGATTCAAT
The DNA here is from genome assembly GCA_036163755.1 of Fidelibacterota bacterium. Lineage (GTDB taxonomy): Bacteria > Fidelibacterota > Marinisomatia > Marinisomatales > TCS55. The sequence continues at coordinate 8,417 of JAYZKF010000181.1, read as the reverse complement.
TTTAGAATAGATAGTATAACCATCGCTTGAATCAAAAAGTGCAAAATTTTCCCAATTTTCTATGGCTTTTGTTAAATCGCGCTTTTCCGCATAATAATCTCCTAATTTTAAATATGCTAAAGGGTATTTTGGTGAAGTTTTAACTGCTTTTTCAAGCAAGTTAAGTGCTTCTATTTCAAAACCTTTTTCTAGTTTATCCATGCCCTGATACACTAAATATTTAGAGATCTGGTTTGGATCTTTTTCCTTTTTAATTCGTTGAATAGTTTTTGAAATTTGAGTTGCTTTATCCCAATTTTTCTTTTTTTCGAATATTTTTAATAAAAATTCATTAGCCCATTGATTTTTTTTATCAATTTTTAAAACTAATTCTGCTTCTTGTTGAGCTCGAGATAGATTTTCTACCTGTTCAAAATCTAAAGCCAAGGCTTTATGAATATCTAATCTGATTTCGTTATTGAGATTTGGTCTAACCATAAGAGATTGGTGAATTTTTATCGCAGCCTGTCCGTTATTATCTTGCCTAAGGATATTACCCATTTGTAAATAAGCATTTATGTGCTCTGAGTCTTGTCTTACTACATCTCTAAGGTGATTTAAAGCTGTTCTTGTATCACCTCGAACCATAGCATTTAATGCATTTGTATAGATTGATTCAGTTCGCCTTTTCTTTTTTGGTTTGAATAAAAATATAATTAAAAAAACACCAATAAGCGCGATAACACCTACGATAATTTCAATCAAACTTATTCATCCTTATCTTCTGAATCATATATTTCTTCATCAATTGCGGCATTACGCAAATCATTTAATTCATCAGATAGATGTCTATTTTTATTTTTTAAAGTACGTATTTCAGACTTACTTGAAAAAATATTGGTTATAGCTGCTCCATAACCAATTATAGTTCCAACTGCAAGAGCTCCTAACATAACCACAGCCACTTGAACGTTGTCATATTCAACAAAAATAAGATCAACAGAAACCAAACTTGTATTTTGCATTAAAAAGTAGAGCACGAGTATCATTATAATTAATCCACTGAAAATTTTAACTAATTTCATTAAGCTGCCTCCATTTCTTGCAAACTAAGGATATTCCCATGTAGTGTTATCCCTTTTACTTCATTAATTAACACAGGGACAATATCTCCAATATTTACATTAGATTTATCAAAAATCACCCATTTATTTGAATCCGTTCTTCCCGCCCATTTTTTATTTGATTTTTTACTTTCTTTTTCAACTAAGACCAATTCTGTTTTACCCAAATACTTCTTATTATTAAAAATCGTATGTTTACGTTGAGTTGAAATAACTCTTTCCAAACGAATTTGTTTCTCAAGTTCACTGACATGATCTTCATATTCAGCTGCTTTTGTTCCAGGACGTGCAGAATATTTAAAAGTGTAAGCAGAGTCAAACCTCACTAGTTCCATCACATCCAATGTCTCTTGAAATTCCATATCATTTTCACCAGGGAAACCAACAATAATATCAGTTGAAAGACCTACATCAGGTATAGTTTTATGAATTTTATTAACTAAAGTCAGATACTCTTCTTTGGTATAAGTTCTATTCATTCTCTTTAAAACATTATTATTTCCTGCCTGCAATGGCAAGTGAATATAATTACATATATTATCAAACTTAGCCATTACATCAAGGACTTCCTGTGTCATATCTTGAGGATGAGGTGAAGTATACCTTATACGTTTCAAATTAGGTATTTTAGCAATTTCAATTAATAATTCTTCAAATTTTCTTCCACTATGATTATATGAATTCACATTTTGCCCTAATAATGTGATTTCTAAAAATCCATCTTTAACAGCTTTAGAAGCTTCTAAAAATATACTTTCAATACTACGTGATCGCTCTCTTCCTCTTGTAAAAGGCACAACACAAAAAGTGCAAAATTTGTCGCACCCTCGCATAATTGAAATCCATGCATTAACTCCTTTATTTCGATGCGGACTCATGTTTTCATATACTTCATTTCGAGATAAATTTGTATCAATATATTGCAGACGTTCATTGTCTCGTGCCTTTATCATTCCTAAAAGATTTCTATATGAGTCTGGTCCTAAAACTATATCGACGTAAGGTTTTGATTCTAAAATATTTTCTTTTAGGTTCTGAGCCATGCATCCTAATACACCTATAATAATACTTGGTCTTTTTTCTTTAATTTTATTATAAAACCCAAGGCGAGAATGGATTTTATCCTCTGCATGCTCCCTAATAGCACATGTATTAACTAGAATAATATCTGCATTATTAATATTCTTTGTTTCTGTATATCCATCTTTTGAAAGAATACCGGAAATCAATTCAGAATCAGACACATTCATTTGGCAACCATAGGTTTCTATAAAAAATGATTTATTCATCATCCGAATTTACAAATTACTGGGAGTGTATTAGAGGAAAAAGGCTTACTTCAAATAGCCAGAGAAAAAATAATCTAAAGGATTTTGTGGAGCACCATACTTATGAACTTCATAATGTAGATGTGGCCCAGCAGAACGACCAGTATTACCACTAATTGCAACAAGGTCTCCTCTCTTTACTGAAGATCCTAAATCTACTTTGATTTTAGATAAGTGAGCAAAAAGTGTTCTATTCCCATTCCCATGGTCAATCTTTAATACTTTACCAAACCCACCTTGATTACCAACAAATTTTATCTTTCCATCTGCTGGAGCATAGATATTAGTACCTACATTAACTGCAAAATCTAAACCATAATGAAAACGAACATTCCCATCAAATGGGTCCTTTCGATATCCAAAGCCAGAATTAATATAACCTTCTTGAACTGGGGGAATTGAAGGAATAACCTTTAGATTATCAGAATGTTTTTTTACCATATCATACAAATTGTTATAACTATTTAGTTCTAGCTTAACCTTTCTAGAAATGGAATTAACATTCATTTCAATTTCAGATATTCGAGAAGTAATATCAATTGGAACATCATCTAAATTTATTGAATTACTAAAATTTGCGCCACCAACTCCTAATTGTCTAACATCTTTATCTATTTGAGGCAGACCAGCATAGGTTCTAATAGCTTGATCTTTATTCTCTATGGAACCCATCTGGCTTGAGACATCCTCTAATTGACTCTGTAAAGTTAACAATGTTTGTGATAAATGATTATAGTTTGCCTTAAGGTCATTCATTTTATTCTTATATAGAAAATTTGTTAAAGTATCAACACTCAGAAATAAAACAAATGATATAAGAATTATAGCAATAGATGATATTGACAACAATTTTTTGTGTGAAAATTGAACCTGTTTTGCACCAGTATCCTTCTCAGAAACAATTATATAATTGTGATATCTATTTGTATTCTTTGATCGATTAAACATTTATTACTTATTGAGATAAGAAGTGGAAATTACATATTGTAGAAATATCATACAATCACATCATTGGCTATTAAATTTTTTAGAAATTTGGAATAAACAAATTAATTACTATCATTGGAATCTTTATCTATCTCTTCTTCTTTTTCTGATAAAGGCTCAATCTCTTTAACATCTTCTTCAGGAATATTATATTGTGATTTAATGACATCAATCTCATTCTCTTTTTTTGAAATGGCATTCTTAATTGTATCAATTTTTTCTACATGGGAATAAAATTCTGTATTCCCAGTAAAATTAACCATATTTGCATCTTTAGCATGATCATATGCTAATTTCCCCAAAGCTTCTCTTGCTTTTCTACTATCTCTTTGAAGCTGGTGCACTTCTAATTTTATTTTACTGATCTTTGTTAATTCTTCAGTTTTTGCGACTGCAACTTTACTTACTTCCTCAGCTTTTTCTACAGCTGCACTGCTCCATTCTTTCATATTATGCTTTAAATCATCCCAAAGTTTTGACATATATCATACTCTTTTGTTTTAAGTTTTCTATTTATGAATTTCTACCATTATTTTTTTTTCAACAACATATTTGAAATATAAAATAGAGTTGATCCAATAACTAATGCATTTAATTCCAACATAACATTCCTATTCTTAATACCCCATATAAGACCTGATAACACTATTATCATTGATAATAATTGTAAGCTTCTAAGTAGGACGTACTTCATAAGTATATTTTAAATTCAACCAGCGTAATATATTTTTTGTGTTCCATCCATAAATTTTTGATAAAATAGATAGTGGATCATTTGATTTTGAAAGTTTTAAAACTATTTTTGCTTTTTGTTCATCATTTAATTTTTCATATAAAAAACGATTAATAAACGATAGCCGTCGTTTGTGATTTAAAATAGAAAAGATTTTTTTTGCTTCTTTTTTTCGGTTTAGAATATGCAATGCTGCTCCCATTCCGGATAGCATTGACATTCGCATACCAAAACCAAATAAATAATCTTGGTAACCACCGGCTTCACCTATTTTATATGGTTTATTAATCAATCCAAGAGGTAAAGAAAAACTGCCTCGACTTGCAAAAGGACTTCCTTTAGGTATAATTAATCCAATAGAATTAAAATACTCTCGACAATTATTGATAAGGTCTGATTGTTTTTTTACTTTTTTATAAGCACTTGCTAAAGTTGCTGATCCATTAATAATAATAAGATAGGCGTATCCTTTCGGTGCAAATTGATGACCCAGCAGAAGATGAATTTGATCTTTTAAATCAGTTTTAAAATTAATACCTCTAATATAGGCTGCAGCATTTGAGGTGCCTGTTGCGAAGACATCGCAATTCTTTGGTGCTTCTTGTTCAAATTGAAAATCTACTCCAGTTGACTTACATTGATGATATAATTGAAAATCTAAATCAGTTTCTTCACAACCTCTTTTTATCATATAAAAAAATGGTTTATTTTGGCTAATTACAAGGGGTTTAAAGGATTTTGTATGAACTATAAATTTCTTTATAGGGAAAGACCCAATTTTACTAAAATCAAACCCAATTTGTTTAAAAAAAGAACTTATGTCACTTGGAAAAATCCAATTTTCGAGACCCTCATAATCACCATGGCGACTTTTCCCAACATTAAGTTCTCTCTCATAAACTACCGGGTTATATCCATTTAATTTTAGTACTTGAGCAGCAGACAAACCTGCTATACCACCTCCACCTATATTTACAATTTTATTATTTTTTATTCCATTCATAATTAGCATTGTATTTGCTGAATAGAGAGAATTTCTGGAATTTTTTGCAGTGCTTCTAAGACCTCTTCACTAACTTTATTATCTACTCTAATTACGCTAAATGCCTTCTCATTATTCATATCACGACTTAAAAAATATCCCCCAATATTTACATTCGCATCCCCTAAAACAGTACCCACACTGCCAATAACACCAGGCACATCTTTGTTCCAAGTGAAAAGCATTGTCCCAAATGGAGCCAAATCCATTTCATAGCTCAATATATTTACTAACCTAGGATGGCCACCTTCAAATACACTGCCGGAAATTAAAGAATGATTTTCCCTTCCAGTAATTTTAGTTCTAATCAAATTGGTGTATGATCCACTATCATTGGTATAACTATGTTCAACACTTATACCTAAGTCAACAGCTAATGTCTCAGCATTAATATAATTCACTCTATCAGGAATACGTTTTGATAAAAATCCTTTTAAAAATGCCAAAACTATAGGTTTTGAATCCTCAATTTTCCCTGATGATTCCACTTGAATTTTGTTAATTCCACCAGGATTTAATTGGCTTTGTAGATTTCCCATTAGTTCAGCAAAGTCTAAATAAATTTCAATTTCCTTTAGTTTCGCAATATCTGATATTGGCATGTTAACAGCATTATTCAATTTTTCATTTATTAGGTAGTCACGAACCTGTTCACAGATAGCAAGGCTAACTCCTTCTTTTGCCTCATTAGTAGATGCTCCTAAATGAGGAGTTAAAACAATATTTGGTGCATTTACTAATGGATTTGACTTATCTATTGGCTCAGATGTGAATACATCTATAGCTGCACCTGCAATAAGACCTTTAGATAAGGCTTTTGCAAGATCAGACTCATTAATAATCCCTCCACGAGCAACATTAATTATCCGACCAGTTGATTTCATATTTGATAGACGTTTATAATTAAATAAATCTCTAGTAGAATCTGTAAGCGGCACATGAACACTTATAATATCTGCACTTGAAACTAATTCATCAAGTTCCACCATTTTTACCTCTTCAGAGTTGAATGTCTCTTGATTCATATAAGGATCATACCCCAAAATATTCATTCCAAATGAACGGCATCTAGTCATCACTTCTCGACCAATTTTACCCATACCAACTATTCCCAATATTTTATTACTTAATTCAGATCCAATTAATTCATTTCGATTCCATTCACCTTGTTTTACTTCCGAATCACCAACAGAAATATTTCTTGATAGTGTTAACATCATTGCAACAGTATGCTCTGCTGCAGATATTGTATTAATATCAGGCGTATTCATAACGACAATACCTCGGCGTGTTGCTACAGGAATATTAATATTATCAACACCAACTCCAGCACGACCAATCACTTGAAGATCTTTAGATGACTCTATCATTTGTGCTGTAATTGTTGTTCCACTTCGAATAATCCATCCATGCACTTCTTTTGAGGCTTTTATCTTTTCTTCAATACTAGCTTTTGGCATATTAAGAACATTCAATTTTGCATCTTTTAAAATTGATATACCATTTTCAGTAATTGGATCAGAAATAAGAATTTTCAAAATAATCTAACTCTGTTTTTCCCGAATAAGATTCAGTGCTGATCCAGCCTTAAACCATTCAATCTGAATATCATTATATGTATGGTTGCAAAGAATTTTATCTTGAGAGCCATCTTTATGAGTTGTAACAATAGTTAAAGGCTTATTTACAGAAAAATCTAGTAGATCTATTAAATCAAAAGTGTCATCTTCCAATATTAGATCGTAGTCACTTTTATTTTGAAATGTCAATGCTAACATTCCTTGCTTTTTTAAATTGGTTTCATGGATTCGTGCAAATGATCGAACTAAAACAATGCGAACTCCTAAAAATCGTGGTTCCATAGCAGCATGCTCTCTAGAAGAACCTTCTCCATAATTTTCATCTCCAACAACAATAGTTGGTACTTGATTAAATTTGTAATCTCTTTGGACATCTGGTACAGCACCATATTTTCCATTAAGTTGATTCTTAACTAAATTTGTTTTATCATTAAAAAAATTGGTAGCGCCAGTTAACATATTATTAGAAATATTATTTAAATGACCTCTATATTTTAACCAAGGACCTGCCATAGAAATATGATCTGTAGTACACTTGCCCTTAGCTTTAATCAATAATTTTAATCCAATAATATTTTTTCCATCCCAGGTGTTAAAGGGCTCAAGCAACTGAAGTCGATCAGAATCAGGATTGATTTTTAATTCAATATTTTTACCATCTTCCGCGGGCTCTTGATAACCAAGATCTTCAACTTCAAATCCTTTTTCGGGTAGTTCAACACCAGTTGGGGGGTCCAATTTTATAGGTTGGCCATCCCGATTTTTCAAAGAATCTATAGCTGGATTAAAAGTTAAATCTCCTGCTATTGCTATTGCTGTTACTAATTCTGGTGAACCCACAAATGCATGAGTATTTGGATTTCCATCAGCTCTTTTTGCAAAGTTTCTATTGAATGAATGAACAATTGTATTTTTTATTTCTTTTGTTGATCCTTCTCTGGACCATTGTCCTATACATGGGCCACATGCATTTGCAAATACACTGGCACCAAGTTCATTGAAAGTTTTGATAAAACCATCTCTTTCAATAGTATAACGCACCTGTTCCGAACCAGGTGTAATTGTAAAGTCTGCTTTAGTTTTTAGTCCTTTTTCCACTGCTTGCTTTGCGATTGATGCAGAGCGAGAAATATCTTCATATGAAGAATTAGTACATGAACCTATGAGCCCAACCTTAACTTCAGTTGGCCAATTATTTTTGGCAGCAACCTTTGCCATCTGTGAAATTGGCGTGGCCCTATCTGGAGTAAAGGGACCATTCAGATGGGGCTCTAAATCAGATAAATTAATTGTAATTACTTGATCATAGTAAAGTTCAGGGTCAGTGTAAACTTCATAATCAGCTCTAAAGTTATCTTTTATACTATTTGCCATTTCGGCGACTTTTTTTCTGCCAGTAGCTATAAGATATTTTTCCATTTGATGATCATAACTAAAAATTGATGTCGTTGCACCTATCTCAGCACCCATATTGCTTATAGTTCCCTTACCCGTACAAGAAAGCTTTTCTGCACCTTCACCAAAATATTCCAATATAGAACCCGTACCGCCTTTTACTGATAAAATTCCTGCAACTTTTAATATAACATCCTTTGAAGAAGTCCAACCTTCCAATTCACCAATTAAATTAATTCCTATTAATTT
>JAYZKF010000180.1:0-4496 GCA_036163755.1 Fidelibacterota bacterium | reverse complement strand
TATAGTAATACGCATGCATCAGAATGGTCTTGGGGTACAATATTTATGGATGTTGATCTAGATGGTCACGAAGATATTCTAATCGCTACAGGACATATGTTTGATGTACAAGATTCTGATTCTAATCAAAAACAAAAAGATGCTTTACCAAAAGTAAAATCATTTGATGAATACAAACGCATGTTGTTTGACTATCCAACTCTTGAATTGAATAATATTGCTTTAAAAAATAAAGGAAATATGAAGTTTGAAAATGTTGATAACGGTTGGGGGATTGGAAACTCAAAAGATATTTCACATGGTATTGCAACAGCAGATTTAGATAATGATGGTGATTTAGACTTAGTTATTAACCGCCTTAATAATCATGTTGGATTATACAGAAACAATTCAATTGCGCCACGTATAGCTATTCGATTAGAAGGCTTCAATAAAAACTCTCAAGCTATTGGAACAAAAATTAAAATCAAAGATGGTGATTTTACTCAAACGCGTGAAGTGATATCAGGAGGAAGATATTTATCTGGATCAGATCCCCTACAAGTTTTTGCAGCTAGTGATGGTTTCATGTTAGCAGAAATTCAATGGAGAGATGGCACTATAACTGTAATTGATTCTTTAGTAAAAAATCAATTATATACCATCAGACAAATCAATAGAAAAAAAGTTGATATTGTAAAAACTAAATCAAAGCCCATATATAAAGAAACGAGCTACTTATTAAATCATCAACATCATGAAGATCCTTATGATGATTTTTTATATCAAAGCTTATTGCCAAATCGCTTTAGTCAGATGGGACCTGGAGTTTCATGGATTGATTACGATCTTGATGGAGATGACGATTTATTTATTTCGGGTGGCCGAGGAGGATCAATTGACCATTTTGAAAATCAGAATGGTGAAAAATTTGTACCATTTTCTGTTGAAAAGAACCTACTAGAAGATGCAACAAGTATAATAAGTACTGTTAACAATAATGGTTTACAAGGTATTTTAGTAGGTAATAGTAATTTTGAATCACAACTTGGAGCTAATAGTTCAATATCGAATTATAACCGCCAAGAAAAAAATACCTTATCTAACCTTGAACATATGATTGGGCCCTTATCACAAGCTGATATTGATAATGATGGTGATTTAGATATTTTTGTGGGAGGTAGAGTTATTCCGGCTAAATACCCAATGCCCGCTACATCAATGATTTATATAAATAATAAAGGAGAATATACTCCTGACAATAAAAATTCCATGATTCTATCAAAACTAGGTTTGGTTTCAGGTTCAGTATTTAGTGATATAGATAATGATGGAGACTCAGATCTATTGCTTGCTCTTGAATGGGGACCGATTACGGTTTTAGAAAACAATAATGGAAAATTTAAAAATATTACTAACAAATTAAATCTTGATCAATTGAAAGGATGGTGGAATGGAATTGCAACGGGTGATTTTAATGAGGATGGACTTCTTGATATTGTGGCAACCAATTGGGGATTAAATACAAAATACCACTTTACTCCATCTCACCCCAGACAAGTATACTATGATGATTTCGATAACAATAATGTACTTGATATTGTGGAGGCGCACTACGATGGTGATTTTGAAGATTTAGTACCCGAAAGAGGATTCTCATGCATTTCAAATGCGATGCCATTTGTTAGAGAAGAAAAACAAACTTTCTTAAACTATGCACAATCTACGCTAACTGATATTTTTGGTAATTCACTTGAAACTTCACCTTATCTTGAAGCTAATACTTTAGAAAGCGTCGTATTAATTAATAATGGGAATAGTTTTACATCTCATCCTCTCCCATTCGAAGCACAAATATCTACTGCAATGCATGCCGGGGTAGCAGATATTAATGGAGATGGTCATGAAGATATATTTATTAGTCAAAATTTTTTTACTGTACAAATAGAAACTGATCGAAATGATTCAGGTAGGGGGCTTATCATGCTGGGTGATGGAAATGGAAATTTTAAATCCATTCATGGGCATAATAGTGGAATATTAGTTTATGGAGATCAAAGAGGTGCTGCATTTTCAGATTACAATATGGATGGTAAAATTGATCTTTTGGTTTCACAAAATGGAGCTGAAACAAAATTGTTTCAAAATGAAAATAGTAAATCTGGTATTCGAATTATTCTTAGAGGACCTAAGCTTAATCCATGGGGATTTGGATCAAAAATCCAACTTAAATATACTGATGGATCATCGGGTCCAATTCGGGAGATCCAATCTGGATCGGGCTATTGGTCACAGAACTCGCCAGTTCAAGTAATGGGCTATAATAAGCCTGTTAGTGAAGTAAAAGTACAATGGCCCGATGGGACTAAATCCACCGAGCCATTTAAAAACGAAAAGGTAATTATAAATTATAGTGGGAGTTAATTAATTATCCATTTTCCAAAAGGCAATCCCGCCAGCTTGTTTACCTATTTCAGCTACTGCTACAGATTTAAGTTTTTTCAAATCAAATATTTCAACCGAACCTGGTTCTTTACCAATACCTTCAACTGATACAAAGGCATATCTACTATCAGGTGAAATAACAACACCGTGTGTTACTTTTCTAGTGTTTTTAAACTTGGCAATTTCTTTACCTTTAGTTAAATCCCATATACCAGTTTTAGCGGCACCTTTATAAGTAACAACAAGGTATTTCCCATCACGACTTACTTCACAGTTGTAAGGCCCTTTATCGGTTTTAAATATTCTTGATATTTTCCACTTTTTAACATCTATTTCAACAACATTATCAGTACCATTGTTTACTACATAAAGAAAATCATCATTAGGATGTGGGTAAACCCATGTTGGTTTTTCAGGGGGCATTTTATGTTTCATCGAACTCATTTTTCCATGATCCATTTTTTTCATATTGTGCCCACTATGCTTATTCATTTTTTTCATTGGTGCAGTTGACAGAGTGCGCTTTACTTCCATTGACATTGCATCAATTTCATATAATGTACCAGACATCATCGCAACGGAATAATGCATTAAACCATTATTTAGTAATCTGGATCCATGAGGCATTATTCCTGTTTCTACTCTATCGATTTCTATCATTTCTTCAGGATCTACTATGGATACATCACTAACCTCACTATGCCCACCATGTAAATTAAAATTCACAATATATAATAATCCTGTCGCATTTGAAATTCCCATGGTGGCGGGAAATAAACCAAGTTCAACTCTATCAACCATTTCATCGGTCCCAGTTTTATATTTATATAAATGACCATATGGTAAACCATGAGCCATTGATAAATACCAATAATTACCATCAGGAGAAACTGTAATGCCATGTGGACCTTCTATCTCAACTGGCCATACTCCAACAGGTATACGCTTCTCAACATGAGCAACTTTTCCATCAAAACGAATCAAAGCAACCTCATCTTCAGATTCAGCAGTGCAATATATATAGTAATCTCTACCAATTAATGCCGATAAAATAATTATAGTAGAAATTATAAATTGAAATATCCTTTTCATATTTTTACCCATTTAATTTGTCCCTAATCTAGTTTCATCTTCTAATTTTACTGCCCATAATCCATTATTCATATCTGAAAAATAGATTAAACCTTTGTATGGCATTGTTCCCCAAACATTTGGGCGATTGGCCATAAATCCATCAGGATCACTTGAAAGGAAAAATGCTATTTCTCTACCTTGAGAATAGATATCTCCCATTAACTCACCAGAAATATCGACCACTCTTAATCCGCCTTGATAATATGAAGCAAGTAAAGTGTCTCCATGGACCCAGTGATTATGTGAACCGGCTTCAGGGACTTGATATACAGCAGTTTCCGTAGGATTTTTTGGATCAGTGAAATCAAGAAAATGGAAACCACCAGCCATACCAAATTGGTTCCCCCATTCATCACCTGCAATAATATAGAATTTTTCAGTTGATTGACTGATGAACGGAAAAGCTGCATGATTATGGCCATTAGGATCAGCCATTCCTCCTAGTTTTACTGGATTGCCTGGACTTCCTTGCCCTGCCATTGCAAGGAAGGGATTATATTTCATCTTTGATCTATTCTTTTCATTAAATTTTACTCCACCTACATCAACTGCATGGACACCATCAGCCCAATTAGATGAATATGCAATTCCATTTTCTACCCAAACATCATGAATGCTATGCCCAGGCGTATTCAATTCATAAACGCCAACTCTGAATGGATTAGATGGATCTTCTATATTAATAATATCATATTTTCTTCCATTATTGACAGCATAAACATGATTGTCATAGATAAAAACATTATGTACACCACCTGTCATATCATCATTAAACTCAGCAGTTATTTTTACATTGTACGGGTCCGTAACATCTAGTACCACAAAGCCATTCTTTCGATTTGAGGCTCCTTCTCTTGTAATTACTCCTACACGACCATCCTCTGAAATTTTTACATCATTAACCGTACGAGCATCAACAGTAATCGTATCAATAATTG
>JAYZKF010000179.1:0-4418 GCA_036163755.1 Fidelibacterota bacterium | reverse complement strand
AGAACGAGCAAAACCTAAAGAGACTATATATGCAATAATCCCTAGGATTAAAACTAAAACCCTACTAAGCAATACAATCTTTTTTTCATTAGCCTTAGGATCTATATAGTTCAAATAAATATCTCTCATTAGCGTTGTAGCTGGAACAAGTAGAAAACTATCTGCTGTTGAAATAATAATTCCAACAATTGTTGTCATCATAATTGCTCCAATAAATGTTGGTAAAAATTTGTGTGATGCATATATCAATACATATTTACCTACTTCTGCATCAGGAATCATGCTGGAGGATATCCACGCAGCAGTTATTATCATTAATTCAGCTAGCGCTACTGCTATAATCAAAACTTTTGTTGCTGATTTAGCGCCTTCAGCATCCTTACTTGCGAAAAAACGCTGATACATATTTGCGTCACCCATAATTAATAAAAAAGGTGGTAAACAAAAGTTGATAATATCTAAAGTAGAATAGACTCCCCAAAAGTCCATATGATCCGGCTTACCCATTAATGCAAAAGATGTAGCCATACCCGAGAACCCGCCTGCTTCATAAAGAAAAATTGGGATTGCAATAATGAATGAAAATAAAATAATAATCCCATTTGCAACATCAGTATAAGCGACACTAACTAGTCCAGCTAGCATTGTATATAATACAATGAATACTGCAGCGATTATTGTTCCAGTTTCTACCGAAATCAATGATTGTCCTTGTCCATCTGTCAAAATAGTGCTTAGTACTGCACCACCTGCATTATACTGATAACTTACAATAACCATATAAGCGATGACTAGCGCAATAACTGATATAATTCTTGCAGATTGTCCGAATCTGTCACCCAATATTTCCGGAACAGTAAATTTTTCGTAACTACGTACCTTGCCAGCAATTTGTGTGAGTATGATAATGCCAAGAACGCTCCCTAGTGGCAAAATAAGAGCGGCTAAACCAGTTTCGTAGGTTTTACCTGCATTACCCAGTATTGAACCAGTACCCATCCAGGTCGCTAACATCGTTCCAACCAATACCCATGGTGTTAATGATCTTCCAGCTACAGAAAAGTCTGATTGTGTTTTTATCTTATTTGCTTTGTAAAGCCCTATCCCAATAAGGGTAAATAAATATAATAGGATTACAATAAAATGAGTCATAATATGCTTCTATGTTGGTTAAGATATGGTCTTAAATTAATTTTAGGGTATGCTAATTACAAGTAAAGGCAAAGTTTTACATTATTTAATTTACATTGTTACTTTTATTTGCTTAAATCCCAATATATTTGGAAAATCCAAACTGGCAAATAAAAATCAAGAGAAACAATACGTGAATAGATTAGCTAAAGAATCAAGCCCCTACTTATTACAACACAAAAATAACCCTGTCGATTGGTATCCATGGGGAGATGAAGCATTTCAAAAAGCCACAGAGTTGAACCGACCTATTTTTCTATCTATTGGTTATTCAACTTGTCATTGGTGCCATGTTATGGAAGACGAATCTTTCGAAGATGAACAAGTAGCCCAACTATTAAATGATAATTTTATTTCGATTAAAGTTGATCGAGAGGAAAGACCTGAAATAGATCATCTTTACATGACTGTCTGCCAAGCAATGACAGGAAAAGGTGGTTGGCCCTTAACCATTATTATGACACCTGATAAATACCCGTTTTTTGCGGGAACATATTTCCCAAAAAAAGGGAGGATGGGACGTCCGGGTATGATAGAATTATTACCGGCGATTGCCGATGCTTGGGTGAATAAAAAAGGTGAATTAATTCAATCTGCTAATCAAATAAAAAAATATCTAATTGATTCAAATAATAAAGAAATAGGTGATCAATTAAATCAAACAATTTTAACAAATACTAACTCTCAATTTATTAACCGGTACGACAAAACTCATGGCGGATTTGGTGTAAAGCCAAAGTTTCCATCACCTCATAATTTAATTTATCTTTTACGTTACCATAATATGTCAGGTGATAAAACTTCGCTTTTGATGGTAGAAAAAACACTTCAAGAGATGCGATTAGGTGGAATATTTGATCATGTAGGTTTTGGATTTCATAGATATTCAACGGATAGAGAATGGATACTACCACATTTTGAAAAAATGTTATATGACCAGGCAATGCTAACTCTGGCCTACACAGAAGCATATCAGATTACAAATAATCAATTATATAAGGATACTGCTGAAGAAATACTACATTATGTAAAAAGAGATATGACTGATAAGCGCGGTGGTTTTTATTCTGCTGAAGATGCAGATAGTGAAGGTGAAGAGGGATTATTCTATTTATGGACTATTGAAGAAATAAAAAATATCTTAGATAATGACGAATCAGAATTATTAATAAATACCTACGGCCTAGATCAAGAAGGAAATTACAAAGATGAAGCTACTGGAAAGAAAACAGAAAAAAATATACTATATCTTAAAAAATCAATTAGTAATGCTAAATCAAAAAATAGATTAAATGACATAAGTAAAAAGTTATATGTAGCTAGAGAAAAAAGAATTCACCCTTTGAAAGATGATAAGATTCTTACTGACTGGAATGGATTGATGATTGCCGCATTTGCAAAAGCAGGTGATGTCTTTAATTCAGATGATTATATCCAACAAGCAGAAAAAAGTGCTCAATTCATACTTAAAAATCTCACTGATAATAATGGTAGACTATTAAAACGTTATAGAAATGGAAATGCAGGACTAGATGCCCATTTAGACGATTATGCTTTTTTTATATGGGGATTGCTTGAATTATATGAAGCAACATTTAATGTTACTTATCTGACTGAAGCTGTTCAATTAAGTAATATTATGGTTGAGGAGTTTTGGGATATAACCAATGGTGGTTTTTTTCTTGGAAGCGAAAATTCTGAAAAATTGATTGTCCGTGCAAAAACCGGGTATGATGGAGCAATGCCATCAGGAAATTCAGTTGCAGCAATGAATTGCTCAAAATTAAATCGAATTACTGGTGAAACTAAGTGGGCGGAAATTTCAGATAAAATTTTTATGACTTTTTCTAATGAAATTCAAAAAACACCATCTGGATACGCATCAATGGTAAATGCATTTTTATTTAATGTAGATAGCCCTAAGGAAATAGTTATAGTTGGCTCGAGTAAAGATGATAAAACAAAAAAGGCTATAGAAAAAATTAAATCCGAGTATGTACCAAGTAAGGTTATAATTTTTAAAGATACAGATGATAAGCTAAATAAACTTTCCCCACTGGCAAAATGGACTGTTACACAAGAAACAATCGATGAAAAAACAACATTTTATATCTGCCAAGATTTTGCTTGTAAAATTCCAACAACTGATCTTGATCTTGCATTAAAGTTTATTAATGAATAAATCATTTTCTAAAAGTATCGGTGAATTATTTGCTCATATTCAAGATTTAATAGATACAGCTATACATTCAATAGTCAAGAAAACAAATGAAAATGATAATAAAAAAAATCGTCTATTAACCTTTTTTTCATCCGTTGCAGATTCGTATTTTAAAAAATATTCAGAGATCAAAAAACATTCTAAACATGATTAGATTTTGCTTAGATCATAACTATCAAAAAGAAACGGTATGAAATTAGAACTGCATTGGAAAATAATTATAGGCTTAGTGCTTGGACTATTATACGGAATATTTGCTGCATCTCAAGGATTAGCAAGTTTCACAAATGACTGGGTTGCGCCATTTGGAAAAATATTTCTTAATCTATTAAAATTGATTGCTGTACCATTAGTACTATCTTCATTAATAACAGGTGTAGCATCTTTATCTGACACAAAAAAATTATCTCGAATCGGTGGTAAAACTATTACTATATATGTTCTCACTACAGCAGTAGCTGTTACTATTGGATTAATATCAGTAAATATTTTGCAACCAGGTGACACGGTTCCTGAAGATATGAAGACAAAGCTTCAAGAAACATATAAATCGGCAGCATCAGGTCGAATGGAAGCAGCAGAAGAAGTGAAAGATCGAAGTCTCCTTCAACCTCTAGTTGATATGGTACCAAGTAATGTTTTTAGCTCAGCTTCTAATAATAGAAATATGCTCCAAGTTGTTTTCGTTGCTATTATTGTAGGCATTGCACTTATTCAGATACCAAAAAATAAGGGCAAACCTGTTCTGGATTTTTTTGAAGGAATAAATGAACTTGTAATTAAACTTGTTGATAATATTATGCTTATTGCTCCAATAGGAGTTTTTGCCCTTATAGCAGATACTATCACTTCTGTTGCTGGAGATAACCTAAATAATATTTTGGAACTACTAAGTGCTCTTGGATATTACATGTTGGCTGTAATTATTGGTTTAGTTCTTCAAATGGCAATCACCTATACATTTGTTTTAAAATCATTTTCAAAGATGAGTTTGAAAACATTTTAC
>JAYZKF010000178.1:0-2885 GCA_036163755.1 Fidelibacterota bacterium | reverse complement strand
CATTTTAAAATCATATGGTGGATAAATAAATTTATCTGTCCATCCTCTTTTTGGTGATACTTGAAATCCAGATACAGCAACAGTTTCTAATGACCTTACGCTTGATGTGCCAACTGCAAATACTTTCCTACGCTTTTTTTTGGTCTCATTAATTGCTATGGCCGTTTCAGGAGAAACTTCAAAATACTCTGAATCCATCTGATGACGGTTTAAATCTTCGACTTGAACCGGGCGAAATGTTCCTAACCCAATGTGAAGAGTTGTATGAACTGTTTTGGCCCCTTTATCATTGATTCTTTTTATCAAACCTTCAGTAAAATGTAATCCTGCCGTTGGTGCTGCTACCGCACCTCTTCGCTCAGCAAAAACTGTTTGATAACGAATTTTATCTTTGGGTTCTGATTCACGTTTTATATAAGGAGGAAGAGGAGATATCCCTACTTTTTCTATAACTTCATAGATGTCTTGGTCTTCATATTCAAATCTTACTACTCTTCCCCCAGAAATTGTATTATCTATTACATCACAAAAAACATCTTTTGTAAACATTAGCTTATTACCAATCCGAACTTTTCTTGCAGGCCTAACCATTACTTCCCACAAATCATTCTCTAATTCACGAAGTAAAAATACCTCTACCTTTGCTTCAGTTCTATCTTTACTCGCATAAAGTCTTGCAGGAAATACTTTTGTATTATTAGTAACAACTAAATCATTTTTTTTAAGATAATCAGGTAAGTTGGAAAAAATCTTATGTTCAATCTCACCTGTATCTTTGTGCAATACTAACAATTTAGATAAATCACGTCTTTTTTCTGGATATTGTGCAATATATCGTTCCGGTAATGGATAATCAAAATCTGCTAATTTCCACTTTTTTTTCTTTTCTATCATTTAAATAGCCTCTGTTGTTTTTTTGTAATTTTCTTTCCTAAATGTTCATAACATTTTTCTTGAGCAATTCTTCCTCGATTGGTTCGCTGTATAAATCCTTGTTTTATTAAATACGGTTCATAAACATCTTCAATTGTTGATGCATCCTCACTCACTGCAACTGACAATGATTTTACACCTACAGGTCCTCCATCAAACTGATCAATTAATGCAGATAAAATTTGTCGGTCCATATCATCTAAACCATATTTATCAATACCAAGCGCTTTAAGAGATTCTTTTGCAATTGAAATATTTATTTTCCCATCACCTTTTACTTCTGCATAATCACGTGTTCTACGAAGAATTCTATTTGCTATTCTTGGGGTACCTCGTGATCTTTTTGCTAATTCCTTTGCACCATCATCATCAATCTCTAATTCTAAAATTTCTGCAGATCGTGTTATTATTTTAAATAAATCATTATGACCATAGTAATCTATTCTCAAAACAACACCAAATCGGTCTCGTAGGGGTGAAGTAAGATTACCCAATCTTGTTGTTGCACCTACTAGAGTAAAAGGCTCGATGTTCAATTGGACATTTCTCGCACCTGGACCTTTATCTATCATAATTTCGATTTTATAATCTTCCATTGCAGAATATAGATACTCTTCAACCACAGAATTAAGGCGATGAATTTCATCAATAAAGAACACATCCTTAGCTTGCAAATTTGTAAGTAAACCAGCCAGATCACCTGCTCTTTCAATTACAGGTCCTGACGTTTGTTTAATATTTACCCCCATTTCTTTCCCAATAATATTTGACAGAGTAGTTTTACCTAAGCCTGGTGGCCCAAATAATAAAACATGATCTAACGACTCGTTACGTTTAGTGGCAGCTTCAATATAAAGTTTCAGACTTTTAACTATATCTTCTTGCCCAATAAACTCATCCATTATATTTGGGCGCAAGGATTTCTCTATAATCAAATCTTCTTCAAATGGTTGAGGGTCATTAATGTGAAGTTCAGTCATCTAGATACTCAAATAGAAATTTATCCATACTTTTCGGGATAGGAAGGTACAAAATGGAAGGCGGGATCGTCAAATTTAGTTATTTTATAATGGAATAGATTGTCGAATTCTATCCAAGCGGCTTTTGCGATCAACCGCAAATCTATTGATTCCTTCCCAAATACTTTTTGAATCGAGTTTTGATTCAGTTACTATCTCATCAACTGACCCACCAGTCCTCCAACGATTATCAAAATCTGGACTTAAACTATATTCCTCAACTATTTTATTTGAAACCCAGTTTTTCATCAGTGTTCTTGCGCCGTTTGTGATTATCATTGAATCCATCCATTCATTATCAGAAATAATTTTTTGTCTATATTTATTTGATTGATGCATAAAAAGATCCCATGAAATTGCAGCAATAATTTTAACATTAGGTCCTTTTGATTTTATATCCGGTAATATCTTAATAAGAGAATTAATTGAGCTTGTTCCTCTTACAATTACTAATCCCTCAATATCTTTTTTTGAATTGTAATCTTTAATTATATATGCACCTTTAGCTGCATCCAAGTGAGATGCCATTCCTAAAGCATTTCTATCAGGTATTTCTATTGGAGGACGAGTGAGGTGTAAAGCAATAATAGGTATTTTAGTTTGCATTGCAGCTGCCAGTGATGGTGCGACTTCATTATGTTCCCATGGGTGAAGATTTATAATATGACCTTTTGGGAATAGCTGTGTAACACCTGGTGCAAAAATACCAAAATGTGTTCGACTATCCTCAGCTGTTTCTGGCCCAGAATGTCCTGCAATCCAAATTAATTTTCCTACTTTTAAATCTGAGTCTTGAGCAAGTTGGCTGAAGAGCCTAATTGGACCATATTTTAAATAACTAAATGACCCATATGTGCTCATAGCCCCAAAATATCCATTAAATTCATCATAAGGATCCTCATTTAGATTTACGCTAGTTAAACCAGCAAGCAT
>JAYZKF010000177.1:0-9923 GCA_036163755.1 Fidelibacterota bacterium | reverse complement strand
TGAAGAGCCTAATTGGACCATATTTTAAATAACTAAATGACCCATATGTGCTCATAGCCCCAAAATATCCATTAAATTCATCATAAGGATCCTCATTTAGATTTACGCTAGTTAAACCAGCAAGCATTCCAGCATTTGTAAACTCTGTTATACCTTGAGGCATGAGAGGGCTTTTTCTATTTTTCTCTTTATCAAATAACCCTAAATCGTTATTACCATCAAAGTCTTTCGCAAAACCCGATATATTTGTTGAATCAGCTAAATCTGCACTCATGGCAATTACTAAGGGCCTACCATACTTTTTAATGGAAAAACTATTTATAAAGCTAGCATATTTTGAAAAACCAACACGATTGGGCGCTTTTTCTCCTGATTGCACAAAAAGACTCTTGGGAAGTGAATTAATATCAAACAGGCTTTTATCCTTTATTGGATTTTTATTTGTAATATTACATTCTGGGAGATCCTTTGGGACAGAATTACCAATTTCTATTAATGTATCTGCTAGATAATTAACTAATTCTTGGTTTGATTCAAGTACAGAAAAAACGGAATCAAAATAACTTCGTGCTTGAACTTCTTGACCCTCTCTAGAATTTTCTGCTGCTTCTCCAAATTTTTGAAAATCGATATTATATTTTTCAGCAAAATCTTGTTTTGTTTTCCAAAACAAATCGGAGTTTCTTTTATGTGGAGCTCCATGACTTAGATAATCTATTTTATGATAGCCTCTACCCTTAATTGATTTTGCATAAATAACTTTAGGTATTTTAGGATCAGCATTTTCAATTAATAATTTATAGTATGCATTAGTTAATTCATTCCAATCCTCACCGTTCATAGCGCCCTCAACATGCCATCCATGTGAACCAAACCAATCTTTTGGATCACCATATACAATAGAGCTAAATGATCGTGAATCAATCCCATAATCATTCCAATCCAAAAAATAAATTAAGTTACCAAGCCCTAATCCCCAGGATGAATTCATTGTTTCATGTGAAGCTCCTGTAGTAAGGCCACCTTCACCTTCAAAAGCAAAAACCTTTATTTCTTCTACATTAGCAACCTGCAATGCCAAGGCTTCTCCAGCAGCTGCAGGTGAGCCATGCCCACTTGGCCCAGTATTGAATTTGAAAAATAATGTTTTGCCTTCCATTTCTGCGTGCCCTGGAAGGCCTCCGTTATTTCTTAATGTTAAAAGATCTTCCCAAACAAGTTGAAATTTTTCTCCTTTAAAATGTTTATATTTTTTATCTTTAGTTTGATCAAATTTTATTCGAAGTGCTTCATTCAGAACTGCTAAAGTGGCATAGACAACAGGATTTGTGTGACCCGCAACGAGAACGTATCTATCTGAAAAACGTTTACCAGCATCTCTAATATCCCACCTCATTGCTCCTGACAATAATGTTGTTACCATTCCATGAACTTTAGATCTGGAACCGCCAGGATGCCCAGATTGTCTTAGATTTAACATAATATCTATTGATTGATCAATAAGATCTTTTGTTATTTCCCAAAAAGGAAAAAATTGTTCTAATTCTTTTGAAGATTTCATTTATTTTGTACTCTGACCATTTAACATTGATTTCAAATATTTTCCTGTATAAGATTTTTGTACTTTTGACAATTCTTCAGGGGTACCAGAATAAATAAGATGACCACCATCTTCCCCACCTTCTGGGCCTAAATCTATTATCCAATCTGCACATTTAATTACATCTAAATTATGCTCAATAATAACAACGGTATTTCCTTTATTAACTAATCTTTGTAAAACATTTAACAACATCTTTATATCTTCAAAGTGTAAACCCGTTGTTGGTTCATCAAGAATATAAAATGTTTTATCATTTGAAGATCGAGCTAATTCTGTCGCAAGTTTTATTCGTTGTGCTTCTCCTCCCGATAGAGTGGTTGCTTGTTGCCCGAGTCTAATATATCCTAGACCTACATCACTTAATGTAATAAGCTTTTTCATTATTTGCGGAATATTTTCAAAAAATTTTAATGCTTCTTCTACAGACATATTTAAAACATCAGCAATATTTTTACCCTTGTATTGAATTTCTAATGTTTCCCGATTATATCTAGCGCCTTTGCATATTTCACAAGTGACATAAACATCAGGTAAAAAGTTCATTTCTATTTTTATTATTCCATCACCCTCACAGGACTCACATCTTCCACCTTTCACATTAAAAGAAAATCGTCCAGGCTTATAGCCTCTGATTTTTGATTCTGGTAATTGAGTAAATAAATCACGAATAATTGTAAAAACGCCCGTATATGTTGCTGGATTTGATCGGGGTGTTCTACCAATAGGTTTTTGGTTAATATCAATAACTTTATCTAAATATTCTAAACCAAAAATTGATTCATATGGTAGAGGATACGCTCGAGCATTGTTTAACTCCTTTGATAAAACTGGGAAAATAGTTTCATTGACTAACGTACTTTTACCGGAACCGCTTACTCCTGTTACAACTATCATTTCCCCTAATGGAAACGATATATCCACTTTTTTTAAGTTATTCCCATATGCACCAGATATTGTTAGAAGTTTACCATTGCCTTTTCTTCGGATATCAGGTACGGATATAGCTTTTTCTCCAGAAAGATATTTACCGGTAATTGAACCATCTGCTTTTAATATTTGTTTTGGTGATCCTGAAAAAACTATTTGTCCGCCATGCTCTCCTGCTCCAGGACCAATGTCAATTATTTGATCTGCAGATTTCATTGTCTCTTGATCATGTTCAACAACAATAATTGAATTCCCTAAGTTTTTCAATTTCTTTAATGAATTTAGTAATCGATTATTATCCCTAGGGTGTAAACCAATTGAAGGTTCATCTAAAATATAAAGCACACCAACTAACTGACTGCCTATTTGCGTTGCTAGCCTAATACGTTGAGCTTCGCCTCCTGACAAAGTTGAAGCAGATCTGTCTAGAGTTAAATAATCTAATCCAACATCAATTAAAAAACTTAGTCTTTCTTCAATCTCTTTTAATATTTGTTTTGCAATAATCGCATCTGTTTTTTCCAATGAAAGATTTTTAAAGAAAAAATTAATATTTTTTATTGAAAAAGACGATATTTCACCTAGGTTTTTTCCCCCAATTGTTACTGCCCTCGATTCTTCTTTGAGTCTTGAACCTAAACATTTCGGACATGGACGCATACTCATAAATTGTTCAATCCAATCCCTAATATGATTTGATTTAGTTTGTTTATATCTTCTCATTAGATTTGGTATCGTACCTTCCCATCCACCTGTATAGGTTCCGCTCCATCTTTCAGAAGAATAATCCATTTTTAATTTTTTATCTCCAGTACCATTTAAAAGTATCTGTCTGATATTTTTATTTAGTTTATACCATGGAGTTGTGAAACTAAAATTATAATGAGAGCTTAAACTTTTTAGAATACTACCATACCAATTACCTCTAGGTTGTTCGCCCAATGGTATTATTGCACCTTGAATTAACGATTTAGTTTTATCCGGAACTATCATTTCTGGGTCAATTTCCATATGTGATCCAATCCCATCACAATGGGGACATGCACCATATGGTGAATTAAATGAAAACATTCTAGGAGCAAGTTCCTCCATAGATACTTCACAATGAGGACACGCAAAATGCTCACTGAATAGATGATCTTGATTAGGCAATTGATGAACAATAGTTAAACCTGAACCAATTTTTAATGATAGTTCGATGGATTCTGTTAGGCGTTCTTTATATTCGTTTTCTAATACTAATCTATCGATTACAACTTCAATAGAATGCTTTTTATTTTTCTCTAAATCTATTTTTTCATCAATAGAGTAAATTGTCCCATCTATACGAATTCTTAAAAAGCCTTCTTTTCGTATTTGATCAAAAACTCCTTTGTGCTTTCCTTTTCGACTTCGAACAACTGGAGCTAAAATATATATTTTTGCACCTTTCCCAAATTTAATTATAGTATCTACAATTTGTTGAACTGTCTGCCGTTGGATAGGTCTGTCACAAATCCAGCAATGTGGTTTGCCAATATGAGCAAATAATAATCTCAAATAATCATGAACTTCTGTAACAGTCCCCACTGTAGATCTAGGATTTCGAAGTGTTGCTTTTTGTTCTATTGATATAGCAGGAGAGAGTCCTTCAATATAATCCATATCAGGTTTTTCCATTAATCCAAGGAATTGTCTTGCATATGAAGAAAGAGATTCAACATACCTTCGTTGACCTTCCGCGTAAATGGTATCAAAAGCTAGCGATGATTTCCCCGAACCTGATAGGCCAGTCACAACCACAAGTTTGTTGCGTTTAATTTCTACATCAACATTTTTTAAATTGTGTTGTCTAGCACCTTTTATAATAATTTTATCACTAATTGACATAAATTTCTTCAAAATTCACCAAAAATTGAAACGATCCTAAATTTACACCCTATTCCATACCTATTCAAAAACCTCTTTACTAAATATTTCTATATTTTTATGGTATTATCTAATACTATTGCATAAGATAAAGAATGCATTCCATTACAAATCACATACTAATTTCGATGCCACATATGAATGATCCATATTTTAAACAATCAGTTATATTTATGTGTGAACATGATAAAAATGGTGCAATGGGATTAATTATTAATAAACCATTTAATGATAAAATGATAAATGATATTTTTTATCAAATTAGTGATGATTTTGATCAGATAAATGATGATTTATCTAACCTTTATTTTGGAGGTCCTGTATATATAGATAGGGCAATTTTATTACATGATAAAAATATTTATACTGATAAAACTATAAAAATTTCGAATGATTTATTTATTTCGACTTATAAAAAAAAGCTGGAGGATATATCAAAAATAATCAATTGTAACTATAGATTATTTTTTGGTCATGCAGGTTGGACAAAAGGACAATTAGAAAATGAAATTTCAAATGGTGATTGGATCTTTCAAGAAACATCTAATGAATTCCTATTCAATATTCCTGCAGAACAAATGTGGAGAACTGCTATTAAGTCACTCGGAATAGAAGTATCAAACCTTTCAGGTTATGGTGGGAATGCTTAAAGTTTTAGTATTTGTAGAAAAAAATTAGTTTAATGAAATGATAAAATATTTACCTGGACTTGCAGTAATAAGTGCAGCCATATTATGGAGTTTAGATGGCTATATAAGGCAAAATCTATCTACGCTTCCATCATTTTTCATTATATCACTTGAGCATATTATCGGGGCAATAATATTTTTCCCCATACTTATAAAAGGGTGGGGTGAAATAGTAAAAATTCAACAAAGAGGGTGGATTTCTGTTTTATGGATTAGTATTTGTGGGGGAATCCTTGGAACATTTTTTTACACTAAAGCTCTTAGTTATGTTGGATATATTAATTTATCCGTTGTAGTCCTGCTGCAAAAATTTCAACCAATTTTTGCAATTTCACTAGCTTCTATAATATTAAAAGAACATATTACTAAACGTTTTTTGATTTTAGCACTTTCTGCTATAGTCGGTGGTTATCTTATCACTTTCGGAAATAATTCAATGGCTGATTGGGATGACAAAACTATTATAGCAGCATTATTAGCCCTTCTTGCAGCATTTAGTTGGGGAAGTTCCACGGTGCTTGGGAAACATGCATTAAAGCAAATTTCGTTTATGACTCTTACTTCATTACGACTATCAATTACAGGAGCAATTACATTATTTATAATAATATCTACTGGTCAATACGAGTTAATTCCAGATGTATCTTTAAATGAATGGGGCTATATCTTCTTAATTGTTATCACCACTGGATCACTAGCTTTATTTATATATTACTATGGTTTAAAACATCTTCCAGCATCACATGTAACGCTTTATGAATTGTTTTGGCCATTATCAGCATTTGCAATTGATTGGATATTCCACGGATATCTAATGACAGTTTATCAATTTGGTGGAGCAATAATCTTACTTTCTTCTATTGTTTTATTATCGAATGAAAAAATTGTTGATAATAATTTAAAATAAATGTTTTCCTTGTATTTATTATAACTACAACTGAAATTTTATAAGTAGATAATGAAGTATACAAGCACCAAACAACTCTTTATATTGAGTTTTACTCTATTTATCATAGGTTGCAATGAAGACCCTGAGCGACATTTGAAACTGGGTCAATGGTATGCTCAAAAAGGTTTAATTGAAGAAGCAATTTTAGAATTCAAAGAAGTAACAAGACTCTATCCATCAAAAATCCAATCATTATCAAGGGAAGATTACGCGGTTCTAAGCAAAGCCCACTATAATTTATCTTTAATGTATACAAAAAAAGGCTGGTGGGAATATGCTCTAAAAGAAGCTGAAACTTGCTTTGAATTACAACCCGTTAAGGATCACTACGATTTGGTTGCTCTTATAAAACAAAGATCTGCTTTAGAACTTTCAGACCCTGAATAAATATTCTTAATCAAACCATTCCTGATCTGTGTTCTCCACCATCACAATAAATTATTGAACAATTAATAAAATCCGCATCGGGTTTCAAAAGCATTGAGATAGTCCCAGCGACATCTTCTGGTGTTGTGGTTCTACGCATTGGATTTCGCTTTTTTGTATTTTCAATCCATGATTCCCAATTATCAGTTATCTTTGTTAAAGCACGAGTGGGTGTTACACCAGCTTGAACAGCATTTGCTGTTATACCAAATTGCCCCAACTCCCAACCGATTTGTCTAATAATTGCCTCCATTGCAACTTTAGCCACGCTTACTGGCCCATAGCCTTCCATAGCCAAATAATTTCCTTCACTTGTAAGACCAATCACTCTGGATCCTTTATCTAAAAGTTTTGCTGAGTATAGTTTTTGTGTCCAATATAAAAGTGAATTCCCCATTACATGAACAGTCATATCCATTTGTCGTTGAGTAACTGGTTTATCACCAAAAAAGTTTGTTGTTGTACCAAAAGCTATTGAATGCAATAGTAACTTGAGATTTTTACCTTTAGTAATTTCTGAAATCTTAGGTAGGTATTCATCTATAGTTTCCTCAGAAGCTGCATTTGTATTAAAATAATGACATCTACCATTTGATAACTTATCGACTTCAGCTATTGTCTGTTCAGCAATTTTTTTTGCTTCACCTCTATCAAAATGAAATGCTATGATTCCATAACCATCGGCTGCTAATTTTTTTGCAGTAGCAGCCCCATGACCGGTAGATCCTCCTAGCAGTAATACCCATTCAGACATTTTATTCTCCAATATTAAAGCATAATTTAATTAGATATACATATCAAAAAAACGTGTTAGAAAAGAATAACTTAAGTTTATATATATTGAAGTAAATTAGATTATCATATTAAAGAAAGAAAATGGAACGTAAAACAAGCTACAATAAAACAGATTTAATTAATAGTGGGATTGGAAAATTATTTGGGAAAGATAAAGGAAAGCTCCCAATGTCACCAATGCTAATGATGGATCGTATTATTCATATTTCCGATACGGGTGGAAAATATGGAAAAGGCCAGATTAAAGCTGAATTAGATATTAAAAAATCCTTATGGTTTTTTGATTGCCATTTTAGTGGTGATCCAGTAATGCCGGGGTGTTTAGGTTTAGATGGGTTTTGGCAACTTGTTGGATTTTTTCTTACTTGGATTGGGGGAGATGGCAAAGGACGTGCTTTGGGTGTTAAAGAAGTAAAATTTAAAGGCCAAGTCCGACCCTACCATGAAAAAATAACCTATAAAATTGATATTAAAAAATTTATTACAAGGCCGACTCATATGGCATGGTGTGATGCTGTTTTAGAGGTAAAAGATAAAGCCATTTACTTTGCAAAAGATGTACAGGTTGGTTTATTTGAAAGCCTAACATGGGATCATGGTAAAGATCCTGCGCTTGATCCATTTTAATTTTATATTCTTAAAATTGAATTATTAGGAATTAGCCATGGCACTTAGGTGTGGTATAGTTGGTTTACCTAATGTTGGTAAATCAACAATTTTTAATGCTTTGACAAAATCTTCAGTCCCCTCTGAAAACTACCCTTTTTGTACTATTGAGCAACACATGGGAATTGTTTCACTTCCTGATTCAAGACTTGATGATTTAAATAATATATTTAGACCTGAAAAAGTTACGCCAGCTAGTGTAGAATTTTTTGATATTGCTGGTCTAGTTCGTGGTGCAAATAAAGGCGAGGGGTTGGGCAACCAATTTCTTGGCCAAATAAGACAAGTTTCTGTAATAATCCATGTTGTCCGTTGTTTTAAAAATGATAAAATCACTCATGTTGAAGGATCAATTGATCCGATTCGAGATGCTGAACTAATAGAAACTGAGCTTTTACTAGCAGATTTACAGACAATTGAAAAAAATATTGATAGATGGGAAAAACTAGTAAAAAAAGAAAAGAATGCTGATAAGAAATGTGCTATTCTTAAACAATTAAAAAAACATTGCGATGAAGGAAACATGGCACGGTCATTCAATGTTTCAAAAGAACATCACGATTTAATTGAATCGCTTTTTTTATTAACAAGAAAACCAATATTGTATGTAGCTAATGTAGATGAAATAGAAATCGTTAATTCCCAGCGTAATGATTTTGTTAAAGCTTTATTTGATTTTGCACAAAAAGAAAAAAATATTGCTATCAGGCTATGCGGAAAAATTGAGCAAGAAATATCAGCTTTGAATAATAAAGAAAAGTCACTTTTCCTTGATGAGTATAATTTGAATGAACCGGGATTAAATAAATTAATTAATGCTGGGTTTAAATTATTAGGTTTAGAAACATTTTTTACAGGAGGGCCTAAAGAAGTTAGAGCATGGACAATTAAAAAAGGTGCAACAGCGCCTGAAGCTGCAGGTGAAATTCATACTGACTTTGAACGAGGTTTTATCAAAGCGGAAGTAATTAAGTTTAATGATTTAATTAAATATGGATCAGAAAAAAAAGTGAAGGATGCAGGTATGTCTAAACTCCAAGGTAAAGAATATATTGTTGAAGATGGTGACTGCATTTACTTTCATTTTAATGTATAGGTAATATTATGTGGTTTTTTATGATTTTATCATATGTATTAGTTTTTATTTCCGGTATTGGTTTACTATTAATAGGTATTAATCATTATTTTGACTTTTGGGCCCAAAATCATATAACACTAGATTTGCTAGTAAGTATAATTTTTATTGCAAGTCAAACGTTAGTAATGTTTTTTTTCGTAGGGACTGGTGTTAACGTAAGAGAATATTTAGAATCCCATAAAGAATTAGGAGATGAGCTTTATCATAAAATGTTTTCTATTAAACGAAAATTATATCCTCCCACAATGATGGTCACTATTCTTTTTATGAGTATGGTTATAATTGATGGGGCATTTTTCATTGGCAAAGTATCTGAATGGTGGTTTCATATATTATATTTATTAACAATATATTATTATTTTAAAGCCACCATAGTTCAACACGTTTCTTTTAAAGAAAGTACTCAAATTGTTTTAGAAATGACTAAAACATATAGAAATGATTCGTAAAGAAATAATTCAAAACTTCTCATTAAATTTCGTCAAAATGTTAAAACAATTTAACTATATCATAATCTTTGCCTTATTAATTATTAGCTGTAATAAGAATAATGTTATTGAGATCAATACACCACAATTATTAAAAAGTGAACCACTTTCTGAACTTTCAATGAGTGGTGCTCCTGGGTTTACAGAAATAGACCCAAAGGTAACAGGTATAACAGCAATAAATAAAATTGGCCAAAAAGAAGTTCTTGAAAATCAACATTTAATGCATGGCTCAGGTATTGCACTGGGAGATATTAATAATGATGGATGGGTTGATATTTATGTACCAAGGTTAAAAGAAAATAATATTTTATATATGAATATGGGGAATTGG
>JAYZKF010000176.1:0-3096 GCA_036163755.1 Fidelibacterota bacterium | reverse complement strand
TGTAAAAAAGAGCTCTAATATTTAGGGCTCTTTTTTTTGTAGCAAAATCAATCAAATTCACTACAATTTCTACAATGTCCTTTTTAGAGGATGTTAATTATTGAATGAAAAATAAAATATTAAAATTAATTACTGTTTACCAGAAGCGTTCATTTGTGCTATTGTTTGGAATAATGACTGTTTTCATATCAAGTTGTTTTAAAAATCCAACAAAATTTGAAATGCCTACCTGGTTTTTTGATTTAACTTTTCCTTTGGTACAGCAAAAGTTTTCATTTGAGAAAATGGTTGATAATAAACAAATATTTTCTACCCCAGATTCAATTGGTATGCAATTAATGTTTGAAGGATCCTTACCTGATACATCTATTGGAACTGATATTCTTGAGGTTGCACTTAATCAAAATATTCAATTTTCACAACCATCAGTTTCAGGACCAAATATACCATTTTCATTAGATACAACGATAAATTTGGCAATCCCTATTACACTAGATGGTAAATTGATGAATCAGTCAGGACAAGTATTTTCAGTACCTCCATCATCAAACCAGACAGTAACTAAAGATTTTTGGAATGATTTAGCTGCATTATTTGACACTACGATACAGATTACAATTAATTTACCTGAGATTCCATCAAACCAATTACCAAGTTTTATTAAATCAGTTGATGGTATGCAAATAACGACTGATGGCGGAAGTAAGGTAAGTGATTTTAAATCTACTTTTACCAATAAAGGGTTACCTACAAATGTTACTAATCCAACTGCATCCTTAGTAACCGATATAACATCTCCTGCCAAAACATTGGCAAATCATACTCAATCATCAATATCGAAGGATGCTGCTTATGGACCTACTACAACCTCTCTTAGTAAAGAAAGTCTGGGTAATGCTATTCGAATGAATATTGGATTTGGCATTGCCTCCACATCAGATGCAACCATTACTATTAATTCTGGAGATAGTGTACAGGTCAATATGGCTATACAACTGCGGATTGCAGGGTTGGATTCAGCTATAGTGCAAGTTACTAAATCTGATCTTCCGATGGATTTACCTAAAATTACATTTCCATCTGATATAGAGATTTATGGAGGTATATTGAAGTCACCTAGTGGATTTGAAGTGAATGAGATAAAGTTAAATAGTTTAACCAGTTCATATCCTTTAAAAGTTGATTTTGATATGAATTTTAAAAATTTTATTCCTCCAACTGGTAAAGACTCTACAAAATTAGATACAGTTTTGAAAAAGGGGGTTTCAATATCTAAAACATATGATTTGGATGGATATACATTTTATAATCCAGCAGGAAAAGATTCTGCTTTAAATAATTTAACTTTAGATGTTTCTGCAGTCTTGCCAGCCCAAACGGCAAAATTAGCATTAGATGGGTCAAATATTGGGGGTGTCTCATTAGATATTGCATTAAAAAAATTACATTTTGAAAATTTAGAAGCCAACATTATTCAGGAATTTCCAACTACTGAATTTAGTATTGCAGGTATGCCCCTGGGCTTTTCTGGAATGCAATTTGTAGATACAAAACTTGAGATTGAAATGCGAAATGGTATCAGATTACCTGTAGTATTGGATTTTGATATGGTTTCTGTCAATCAAAAAGGCGATACTATGAAGGTGAATGCACTTTCAACTTTAGCAAGTCCTACAACAGCTGGTGATACAGCAAAAACAATTGTCCGTCTATCCAATTTGGGAACCACAACCCTAAAATATAAGGCTCCAAGTTCACTATCATACTTTGATAGTAGTACGGTTTCACCTGGAGATGGTCAAGCAACTATTGTTGACCTGATGTCATCAAACCCTGCTCTATTTACTGTTAAATCTAGAGCAAGAATTGATGGGAGGGGAACTTTAGAATCAGGGATGAGTATTGGTGGAACTTATAGGATGTTATCACCATTCGAAGTGATTATGGATCCAATGATTTTTATTTCTGTAACCAATACGCCAGCTCCAGAAATGGATCCTGCTAACCGAAATAATATTAGATCAACGATGCAATCTGCTAGTATGGATTTCACAATCGAAAATAAAATTCCTTCAGGTGGTGATTTATCAATGCTGATGTCCAATATTCCATTCTTTCCACTCGATACTACCATTGCAGCTTTATCAGCATATAAAGATTCATTAGTTATAAAAAAAGGTTGGGCCAGCTCTGATAGTGTTTATATTGTTTCAATATGTGATAGTTTAAACCCTGAAACAGGAAACTTTTATATTTTTGATGTTATGGATGATTTTTCTGAGTGTGTTAATGGAATGTCATATATAATTAAAACAA
Organism: Fidelibacterota bacterium; assembly: GCA_036163755.1. Classification (GTDB taxonomy): domain Bacteria; phylum Fidelibacterota; class Marinisomatia; order Marinisomatales; family TCS55. The sequence goes on along the minus strand of JAYZKF010000176.1, from coordinate 780 downwards.
GCGGTTCAGGATTGGATACTGTGGTATCATATGTTGATACTTTGTTAAAGATCCCATTGCCAGAACCAATTAGTTTTTATCAAGTCACAAATTCTGGGGCTCATGCGGGCCAGGTGAAACAGGGTGGATTTGCAACCTATAGTAGTCCATTGACTACGGATAGGATCCGTCTAATGACTAGCCCAATCCAGCCGTATATGGCACCACGATTTTACCTGAAGGGAACCGAAGGAAAAAAAGTCTATTTCTCAACAGCTGATTACCTCGATATTAATTCTAATGTCACATTTACTGTCAGCAGTACAGGTTTAACTTCAACAGTTTCTCCTGAAATAGTTGTTAAATATCCTAATGGTGGGCAGACACTTAGTAAAGATAATGAAGTTATGATTAAATGGAAAACCTATGGAACAGTGGATTTAATTAATGTTGACTATTTTGCTGGTACTAAACCTGATGTCGATATAGATGAAGGCTGGACTAATATCGCAAAAGATATTGAAAATGTTGATTCGTTATCGTGGACCCCAAGTTCAACTGATGGCATTAATTCAATGACGGAGGGATTGAGAGATAGTATTAGAATTCGAATTAAATCTTCTGATGGCAAAGTAAGAGATATGTCAGGATGGTATTTCAAAATTGATCATGGTGGAGGTGGTGAAGTATCAAGTAAAAATGTTATAAATGAATTTTTTTGGGATGGTCCGATAAAAAAATGAGACGCATTCTGATTTATCTCGTTTTAATCTTTTCTATGTGTGAAATAAAATCACAAAA
>JAYZKF010000175.1:0-2936 GCA_036163755.1 Fidelibacterota bacterium | reverse complement strand
TCAAAAGGATTAAGTTTACTCACTCCATTTATTGTTAATTTATTTGAACCTATCCCCTCTATATCCGCTCCCATTTGATTTAATGTTTCACATAGTTGTACAATATGTGGTTCAGCAGCTGCATTATTTATCGTTGTCGTACCATCAGCTAAAACTGCTGCCATAGCGATATTTGCGGTTGCACCAACTGAAGCAATCTCAAAATGTATATCAGCGCCAACTAATTTTTTTGCACGAGCAATAATATATCCATCTTCAAGAATGACTTCAGCGCCCATTTTCTCGAAGCCTTTTAAATGATAATCTACTGGCCTTGGACCCCACGCACATCCTCCCGGAAGAGATACACGTGCTTCTCCAAATCTTCCTAACAAAGGACCCATTACATAGAATGAGGCTCTCATAGTTTTAACCAGATCATAAGGTGCTTCTAAGGATGTAATATTAGAACCATCAATCGTTAAAGAATGATTTTCAAAACTTGAATTAGCTCCTAGCAAATTCAATAGTTTAAGAAATGTTTGCGTATCACGTAAATCAGGGACCCGATGTAATATAGATTCCCCATCTACAAGTAAAGATAAAGCCATAATTGGCAATACAGCATTTTTTGCTCCGCTAATTTCGACTGAACCACTTAGGGGCTTCCCACCATCAATAATCAATTTATCCACGTGCTTCAGTCCTAAATTGTTTTGCTGAATCAATTGCCTGAGAGCTCACAGTATCACCACTAAATAACTCTGCAATAGCTTGAACCTTTTGTTCTTCAGATAAATAATTCGCAACCACTTCAGTTTGATCATTAGAAATCTTTTTGGATACATATAAATGATTATCAGCCCTTGAAGCAATTTGCGGTAAATGTGTAATACAAATAACCTGTTTTCCCTTACTCAATTTTTCTAAAGCTTCACTGACTCTTTCTGCGGCCTGTCCAGAAATTCCTGTATCAATTTCATCAAAAACTAAAGTACCTACCGGATCACTTTTTTTTAGAACCGATTTAATCGCAAGCATAATTCTTGAAACTTCACCACCTGAGGCAATTTTAATTAGAGGCTTTGGATTTTCACCTGGATTCGCACTAAAGAAAAACTCCACTTGATCATATCCTTTTGGTCCGATGCTAATTCCGTTATTTTCAAAAAGAATTGGACTATTATCATCAGGTTTATTAATTATTGAAATATCAAATTTGGCTCCTGGCATATTTAATGCAGTTAATTCGGAACTAACCTGACTTTCAATACCTTTAATGGATTTAAATCGAAGTTCATGAAGCTCATCTGCCAATCTCTGAAATTGCTTTATAAGCAGTTTTTTTTCATCTTCATATTGAAGAATTTTTGCATCTAAATTGCTTAATTCCTCTAATTCATTAGAGGCTTCTTCAATAAAAGATTGAACAGATTCTATTGATCCGCCATATTTTCTTTTCAACCCTTCAATAGAGTGCAAACGCTCTTCAATCTCTTGCAACAAAGAAGGATCATTGTCAATCCCCTCAGCATATTGTAAGAGATCAGAAGAAGCATCTTGAATAGAGACTGCTGCTTGATCAATAGAATCAATAAAAGATTTAATTGACTGATCATAATTAGACAATTTTTCAAGATCTGAAATGGCAGAAGATAATTGACGATATATTGAATGTTCGTGTTCAGTTAATGTTTGATTTAAATTTCTTACAGTTGATATTAATTCTTCTATATGACTTAGACGTTTGAATTTTTGACTTAATTCAACATCTTCATTATTCTGAGGATCTATTAAATTAATTTCTTGTAATTGAAACTCAATCAACTCTCTTCTTGAAGAAGCATTATCACTTAATTCTTTTAATTTAATTAGCTCCTGATCAATCTTTATTAAGTTGTTATAAACGGATTCAATTTCTAAAGTTTTACCCTCTAAGCCACAAAATCTATCTAAAAAGTCTATATGAGTATTTGCATTCATAATGAATTGCTGCTCATGTTGACCGTGAAAATCAGCTACGACTTCAACAGTCTCTCTAAACTCAGGTTCGGATATAGGTTCATCATTAATAAATGAACGCATACGTCCTGCTTTGCTAATTAACCGCCTATAAATCAATCTATCATCATAATCAATTTCCACTTCAACTACTGCCTGATTTTGGCCACTTTTCACATCTGTTTTTTCAGCTTTACCACCAAGCGCGGTTTCAAGTGCTTTTAAAAGAATCGTTTTACCTGCACCAGTCTCCCCTGAAATAACAGTTAAACCATTTTTTAATGGTAAGTCTAATTCAGAAATGATAGCAAAATCTTTAATAAATAATCGATTAATCATTGTTTATGATTTCCAGATACAAGCAGTGCTCCAATAGTTGTTCCAATTGTATCGGCGAGCACATCCAATCCACTTGAAAATCTACCAGAAATAAATGATTGCAAAAATTCATCAATAGAACCAAAAACTAATCCAAAGGTAATTACTATTAATACTGAGTTAAAGCTGATCTTTTTAAAACTTTTCATTGCAAGTATACCTAGAATAAAATACTCTATTAAATGAATTAGCTTATCCCAATTTAAAAGCCAAGTTTTTGGAATAGACTGTGCTGGTAATGATGAGAGACCAAGAATTAGAAACATATAAAGGATGAGCAATAGTCTAAAAGTTTTATAATTCATAATCTGAAAATATACGTCCTATTTTATAAAGTAGATCACTTGCAATCATTCCTCTTTGACTGATTGATTTAGCCAATTGATCTGCCGCTTTCCCATGCACGAACATAGCAATTAATGCAGCATCATCTAAAGCATATCCTTGAGCAATTAAAGATGCTATAATTCCCGTTAGTACATCGCCCGAACCTGCTGTCGCAAGTCCTGCATTACCTGTTGAATTAACGTATCCTTTCAAATTTGATGCAACTAAAGAAGGTGAAAATTTTGCCATAA
>JAYZKF010000174.1:0-14144 GCA_036163755.1 Fidelibacterota bacterium | reverse complement strand
GTGGAATGCCCGAAACCAATATGGTATGGAGGTATCTGCTGGTGTGTATTTCTATAATATTCAGGCTGGAGAATTTGTTAAAACCCAAAAAATGATTCTTTTAAAATAGCTTAAAAATTCATTTTTTTACAAAAATTAACCGCGAAATTCATTTTTAGGAGTCAATAGTTTATATTCAGTAAATTGCGCCGGGTACGTTGTGATTGGAATCACGCTAAAAAAGCCCGTAAATAAGTAGATTTTCAAGTTATTATTGAAACTATTATGAAAAATAAGAAGCATACCAATAATCGTTTGTTCTGCGGAGGCAAATTTCGTCTCCTAGGATCACTGCTGATCCTCATGCTTCTTAGTACCTCAATTTTTGCACAATCATCGATCACTGCTGCAGGCACCAACTTTAAGCATGATGATGATAAAGGACAAGTCAACTCCCTACTTCGCGTGAGTGACACCATGGCTATCTTGGCCTATTCTGGGTATAAGAATAAAGGATATGTCCGAACTTTCTCAATGACCGCCGATGGGAAAACCACTGCTCAGCTGGCAGAATTAGAGTTTGATGGAGATGACGCCTATGGTATTTCAATTGCTCAGCTTAATTCTGATATTTTTGTTATTGCCTATAGAGGGCGAAGTGAAGATGGCTTTATTACCACAATTAAAGTATCCGCTGATGGAAAGACCATAACGCAGGTCAAAAAATTTGAACATGACACTAAGGATGGTTTTGCAAACTCCTTAGTCAAAGTCGATGATAATACGGTTGCTTTATTATATAAAGGAGATGAAAGCGGCGCTTCTTCAATCATTAAAACTTTTGATATCCCCGCTGATGGGTCAACCATCACTCAAGTAGCCACGTTAAAATTAAATATTGCAGGGTCTCATCATAAAATAATACCAATCGGTGGTGATAAATATGTAACAATCATGGAAAAAGGTGGCGCCAGTCAAGTTATTACCACTGCCTCTATATCTGCTGATGGCACAACGATCAGTCAAATCAAACAGATTACCGAAAGTGGAGCGGGCCGATGGGGTGATATTGTTAAGATGGATGGCGATACGTATGCGCTCGTTTCTAACGGAAGTAATAAAAAAGGTACATTAGGGAATACAGGTAATGGCGCTTTTATCGCAACCTACGATATACCAGCTGATGGATCCACCATTACAAAAGTTTCGGCTTTAAGATTCACTACTAATAACAATATAAAATCTTATTACTCCTTAGTTAAAGTCGCGGATGTTCACTATGCCCTAGCATTCTTCGATAGCGGTGGTGGAAAAATAAAAACCTTTTATATGACCGAGGATGGTAAGCTGATATCTCAAGTTGATGAGAAAACATTTTATACAAATAATACCTCCTATAACTCATTTGTGAAAATGGATTCAGAAACCTATATGCTGGCTTTTACAGATGTTAGCAATAAAGGAGTTCTTTACACGGCAGATATTCGATCAGATTTACCCTTTTTTAAAACAGTAGCATTAGCACCCGACAACAGCACCATTACAGTGACTTTTAATGAGCCCGTATACAATACTAGTGGAGGTAGCGGTAACATAATAGCATCAGATTTTCTCATGCTTCTATCAGGGGGGCATGCTACTTTATCAAGTAGCACCCCAAGTAGTATCGCTGTTAGCGGCAATACCTATACCTTGGGCATTCCAATTGATGGTTCTGGGAAAAAACCTAAAGGGGACGAAACTGTTTTAATTAATCCGCAAAATAAAATCTATGATGCAGATGGGAATGAAGTTGTCAACAATCAAAATTATTATGATACGACTCCAAGTGGTACTACTCAACGAAATAAAGTAACCTTATATGATCAGTTTTTACCCTACATCACCGCATCTTCTAACGAAATGCCATCCGATAATTCCTATATTGAAGTCACCTTTAATGAAGCTGTCTTTACTAACAACAATGGCAGTGGAGACTTGGTTAAAGATGATTTTGTCCTTTCGATTTCTGGTGGAACGGGGACACTATCAAGCGGCACTCCTTCGAGTATTACAAAGTCTTCAAATACCTATAAAATTTATTTTACTCTTGCCACAATTACTGATGGACAAGAAACATTAAAAGTTGATTTAGCATCCAATGCGGTGTTTGATGCAGCGGGTAATGCAGCTGAAGCAACACAGGCAAACAATACTGGGCAGCTTAACGATGGGCGCTTAAAAACCGTAACAAGCAAATCTATGTACAATAGTACTTCTACTTTCTTTAGAACGATTAAAGATTCACGCACAGGCGAATTCCTAACTCATTTTAAACGCGGTAGCACAGGATACCTATACAAAAATACATTTAATGAAGATGGAAGCGGTTTTAACGCGCTAGCAAATGCGCAAATAAGTCCATATATCTATCATGGCTTTACATCAATGATCAAAGGACCAGGAAATCTTTATATCACTGCCGACGCTGGACATGAATATGAAACTGGCCAGTGGGGAGGTGCTATTCGAACAGTTGCAATTGTTCCTGGAACCAAAGCCCCGATGATCATTGATAACGCGCGTCTTAATAAAAATATGAGTAGTAGTACTAACTATGGAAGATTTAATGATCTGGTTGCACTCAATGACAGCACCTATCTAGTCGCCTATCACGGACAAGACTCTGATGGATATATTTCTTCCTTCAGAATCAAACTGGATGGGCAAATCACACCTCTTTTTGACTTAGAGCATGACACTCGAGAATCATATTTTAATAAATTAGTTAAGGTAGATAGTAATACGGTAGCCTTAGCCTATGAAGGTTATGGCAATAATAGCAATAAGGGCGGTTACATTAAAACGTTTACTGTAACGCCTAAGGGAGACAAAATTACGCAAGACGCCTATTCGAAATTCACGCCAGGCGGATGTGGAAATTGCGAAATTGATTTTGTACGATTGAATGAGGATATCTATGTAATTGCTTATCGCGGAGATGGTGCAGATGGTTTCATTGAAACCTATTCCATTTCTAAAGATGGTACCACAATCACAGCAATAAAAGAATTGGAGCATGATAAAACTCAAGGAACGCAACCTTCCCTTTTAAAAATAGGTCCCAATACGGTTCTTCTTGCATATTCAGGCTATGGCGATGATGGTTATCTCAAAAGCTTTGAAATTGACTCAGATGGCTCAACAATTACGGAAAATATTTCCTTTGAGCATGATCGTAATCAAGCAAAGTACAGTGACCTTTTTCAAATTGATTCCGATACCTACGGATTAAATTATTATAACAGCAGTGGGTATGCATGGGTAAAGACTTTTAACAATCTTGTGGCAACTGCTGCAAATATGAAACCTGAAATATCCACAGTTAGTCTTTCATCGGATAATTCTACTATTGCCGTGAAGTTTAATGAACCAGTTTATACAGCGACCGGGGCGACTACAGCTCTGGTTGTTAATGATTTTGCTTTATCGATAACGGGTGGTACCGCTACCCTTTCAAGCGCAACTCCTAGCAGTATATCAATTTCAGGAAATACCTATACCCTAGGACTTCCTCTTTCAGGAACGCCGAATGGAAATGAGATCCTAACTGTTTCACCTTCATCAGATTCAGAAATCTATGATGCTTCAAATAATGCGGCCAGTGCAACTCAAATGCGAAATACAGTTTATTTGTATGATAAAACACCGCCCAAGATTGTCAAAACTAGTGTCAAGTATAATGAAACTGTTAACGTTACCTTTGATGAGCCGGTATTTGGTAGCAATTCTATGGGAGTCACACAAACAAGTGATTTTGCTTTTGCAATATCTGGAGGCACCGCAACCCTGAGTAGCAATACCCCATCAAGTATAAGTACACAAAATAGTGGTAAAAACGGTACAGGGTATAATGGGAGTGGAGCAAGTGGACCTATATATGGATTAGCCATGTCCATTTCGGGCACAGCAAATGGTAAAGAAAAATTTAGTGTCTCCCCCGCTGCAAACTCCATTTATGATATTGCTGGGAATGTTGCCAGTTCTACACAAGCTGGAGGAGTAGATTCATTGTCGAAAGAATCTATTTTACCTGCGGGCACACTTGAATTCAACACGAGCGAGGCACGAGATGCTTCAGTCGTGCATCTCCATGATAGCCTATATGTCGTTGCTTATGCAGGCCTAAGTGGTGATGGATTTTTGCAGACATTTACGGTGTCTGCAGATGGAAAAAGAGTTGCCAAAATTTCAGAGATAGAGCATGATCAATCTGATGGATGGAACAATTCACTTGTTAAAGTCGATGATAATACCGTTGTGCTTGCTTACCGCGGACAAAGTGAGGATGGCTTTATCAAGACCTTTGATATTTCCGCTGATGGAAAAACCTTTACGCAACTATATGCTCTTGAACACAATACCTCGGGTGCATATTACAATTCCCTAATCAAAGTAGACTCAGATACCTATGCATTAGCGTATCAGGAAAATAGATATTGGAACTATGCAAGGCTTTCAAGCTTTACTATACCTCCAGATGGAAAATCTATCAAGGAAGAAAAACAGGTTACGATTGGAGGTAACAGACGATACAGCCACCAAAATTCTCTAGTAAATGGAGAACCAGGAATAATTATCCATGCAAGTGGAGGTTATTCAAATTGGGGAGCTCATATCCACACTTATTCTATTTCCGAGAATGGAAAAAATATCAGCCTGATTGCTAAAAAACTTATTGATACCCAGCCTTCAAGTGAAGGCTACTTTACCTCCCTAATGAAAATGGATGAAGATACCTATATTCATACGATTAGATCTTATAGCCCCCGAGTTGGAACGATCAAAACGCTAACCATAAGTAAAGATGGCAAGACGATCACTGTAGAAGATAATCAAAACATGGAGTTTGCTGAACCCAAATCAGGAAATAGTGGCTACTATAATAGTCTTTTAAAAATAAATTCAAATAATTTTGCTCTTGCGTCTCGTGATCGTCATAATGATGGATGGGTTTTTATCTATGAATTAGCCGATGATGGAAAATCTATTAAGAATAATTGGCGTTACGAATTTGAGCCAATCACAATGCGTGCGGGTGTAGAATCTGCCTTGTTCCCAGTGAATGGCTCCACCATTGGAATTGCCTGGAGCACTCATGACTATGATGGTATAATAAAAACGCTTGCCTTAGAAACTATAGACAATGTTAAACCGAAAATTTTATCTTCGTCATTATCATTTGACAATCAATTTGTAACGATTGAATTAAATGAGCCTGCTTATAAAGCAAACACAGGAATAGGTGCTTTAGAAAAATTAGATTTTACTTTCTCACTTGCTGGTGGTACCGCAAGTTTATCAAGCACAGCTCCAACTTCAATCAATCAATATGGGGGTAGAAATGGAATCTTTTACCAACTAGGTCTAGGATTAAATGGTATCCCAGACGGAACTGAAGTGGTTACAGTTTCATTTGCTAGTAATTCTGTATATGATGGTTTAGGAAATGTGGGTGATGCCACCCAAAGTAACAATACGGGGACGTTAAATGAAAAAACATTGCCCAAAATTATTGCCTCAACAATTTCAGGTGATAATAAAACTATAACGGTTACGTTCAGTGAGCCTGTCTATAATAGCACTAATGGAAGTGGTGGTTTAGCTAAAGAAGATTTTGCATTATCATTATCAACTGGCTCTGCTACTCTACAAAATTCAACCCCATCTAGTATCACCTCTAGTGGAAATACATATACTTTAATAGTTGCTTACTCAGGTATTGCGGATGGCACTGAAGTTCTAACGGTAAAACCTGCAAATCTGTCAATTTACGATAAAGTTGGTAATGTGGCATCCACCACTCAAACCAATAATCAATTATCTTTGAATGAAGTTAAGATTTTAGAAATTGCTACGGCTGAACACAATACCTCTAATGGCACATGGAATTCATTGGTTAAGGTAGATGACGATACCTATGCCCTTGCTTATAGTGGCAGTAGTAACGATGGATATATTCAAACCTTTGCCATTGCAGCTGATGGTCTTACCATAACCAAACCAAGATCCCCTTTAGAACATGATTATAGTTATAATGTTACAAATTCATTTATAAAAGTAGATGATAACACCTTTGCTCTAGCTTATGCTGGACCTGGTAACGACGGGTATATCAAAACCTTTGAAATCAATGCAACAGGAAGTAGCATAAGCCAGACAAATGTGAAAGAACATGATAAAAGTGAGGGACGTTGGCCTTCGTTAATTCATCTTAATGGAACTACCTACTTATTAGCCTATCAGGGACCGCAAAGTGATGGATATATTAAAACATTTACGATTACGAACGATGGTTCTTCAATTGTAGAGCTAGACAAACTTGAGCATGATACTAATCAAGGCAACCATAATGCACTTCATAAGATGAGTGACAGTACGGCTGTTCTTGTATATGCAAATCCAAATATGCAAATATCGACTTTCAAAGTATCAACTGATGGTAAAACAATCACAGAAATCACCTCAAAAGAAATTTGGAATGGAACTTCACAATGGAATTCTATTGCACAAGTGGATTCAAATACATACGTCGTATCGACACAGGGCCTAGATGAAGATGGATATCTATATACATTCGATATTCCAAAAGATGGATCAACGATAACGCAAGTTTCTAGCCTTGAACAAGAAGAAACTAAATATGAAAGCGGTTCACTTGTTGCCACCGGTTCAAATACCTATGTCCTTGCCTATAGATCTAATGGTAACCCTGGAATGATTAAAATGTTTGGTATAGGAGGAAATGGGAAAAATATCAAACAGCTTTACAGTACAAAGCATAGTAATACAAATGGGCATAACTCTTTGGCAAAAGTAGATTCGGATACCTATGCTCTTGCTCACCATGGTCCAAGCAATGATGGATATATTAAAAGTTTCACTGTTAAAGCATCTGACAATATTGTTCCAAAGATCGCTTATATTACAGTCAATAGTAATAACACTTCTGTTGATGTAACTTTTACTGAACCAGTCTATTCCTCAGCTTATGCCAGTGGCGCGATTGAAGCAGCTGATTTTGCTCTTAGTATTGCGGGTGGGACAGCGACACTACAAAGCACTGAACCCACATCGATTACAGCGAGTGGCAATACGTTTACTCTTGGTTTTACCATTGTGGGGACGCCGGATGGAGATGAGGTTTTAAAAGTCCTACCGGTTACAAATTCAATCTATGATGGTGGTGGAAATGCTGCAAGCACATCACAATCAACAAATAATACCAAAAATTTATATGATAAAGCTGGACCTAAGTTCACCAAAACAGTTATAGCGGCCGATAATAAATCGGTAGAGGTCACATTCGATGAAGATGTTTTCAGTACTTCAACCTCTAGTGGAAACTTAGATAAAGATGATTTCAATTTAACAATAGCTGGAGGATCAGCGAAAATTTCAAGCGCAACACCATTGACACTTTCAGCTTCAGGTAAAACATTTAAACTCACTTTTACAATTACAGGCTCACCAGATGGTAATGAGGTCTTAACTATTCTTCCAGTTGAAAGTTCAATTTATGATACGTATGGAAATGCATCGAGTAAAATCCAAAGTAATAATTCAGCGAATCTAGCAGATATTGTGCCACCTGTTATTGATTCGGTATCCATTTCTTCCGATAATGATTTGCTTGAAATCGCCTTCAATGAAGATGTATTTGGAAAAAATGATGGAGCCAGTAAACTAGATACCTCTGATTTTGTCTATTCATTAACTGGAGGTAGCGCTAAGCTATCTAAGAATTATCCTTCAAGTGTCGGCACTGGCACTGGTAAAAAGATTACCTTAGGTGTCTTATTAAATGGTCTACCAGATGGTAGTGAAATCATCACCGTATTACCTGCAGATAGCGCTGTGTATGATAAAAAAGGCAATATTGCAAAAACAACGCAATCTAATAATCAGACAAACTTAAATGACAAAGTTGTTCCTTACTTTAAAACAACTTCTATATCTCCAAGTAATTCTGAAGTCAATATAACTTTTAGTGAAGAGGTTTTTGCAAAATCAAATGGCACTGGAGCACTGGACAGCGCTGATTTTGTCTTTACTTTAACTGGTGGAACTGCCAAATTACTGAAAATGTATCCTGACTCTATCACATCAACAGGAAATACTTATAACTTAAAACTGAACTTAGATGGCATCCCTGACGGCAGTGAGACCTTAGTTTTTTCCCCGAAAGAAAACGCTGTTTTTGACTCTTCAGGAAATCCAGCGAGTACATCGCAATCAAATAATTCACTCAAACTATATGACAAAGCTCCACCCATAATATCTGATCTTACATTAAAAGCAGATAATAGTACGTTAAGTATCACCTTTAATGAAGCGGTATATAGTAAAGGAGACGGGACAGGTGACCTTGAAAAAAGTGATTTTGTTTTCGCAATTGTAGGTGGTGCTGCAACGCTCACAACTCCTTTCGCAACAAGTATTTCTAAGAGTGGAAACACTTATACTGTAGGTCTTGGAATCAAAGGAGAGCCTACTGGTAAAGAATTATTAACGGTTCTAATTGTTGATAAAGCTGTCTTTGATGCAGCGGGAAATGCTGCTGTTATTGAGCAAGCAAAGAGTAAAATTCAACTTAACGATAAAAATGCACCAATCATTTCAGCATTGGAGTTAGCTGCAGACAATGCAACATTAAAAGTAAGCTTTAATGAAAATATATTTAGCAGTTTTGATGGCACAGGAGATTTGGATTCAACGGCCTTTATTTTAACGCTTAATGAAGGAACAGCGAAACTCTCACAAAAGCATCCTTCTAAAATTACAATGATTGACACATCAAACGTATTCTCACTAGACCTTCCATTAACAGGGATGGCTGATGGAGATGAAATGCTAACTATAACACTGCAAAAAGAGGGCATTTATGATGAATCAGGAACCGAAGCTGCTGAAACACAGATAAAAAATAAAGTGCCTCTATATGATCTTAGTGCGCCAATGTTTACAGAAATTATTTTGGATTCAGATAATAAACATGCCTTTGTCCGATTTAGCGTACCTGTATTTGCAACAGCTAAAGCAACGGGCGCTTTAGAAGCAGATGATTTTAAACTTTCTTTAGCTGGTGGATCAGCAACTTTACAAAACATAACACCATCTTCTATCGATTCAAGTGATAATGGTACACGATATAAACTGGGTATCGATCTTTTGGGCATACCGGATGGTAGCGAGGTACTTACGATTAATCCAGTTGACAACAATATTTTTGATGATGCTGCAAACAGTGCTAATAAAGTTCAAATTATTAGTTCGGTAAATCTATTTGATAAACAACCGCCTACTATCACTGGTGCTAAAATTTCAAATACGAATGATACTCTGACCGTCACATTTAGCGAGCCAATTTTTAGCAATAATGATAGTACAGGTACACTTGAGAATGAAGATTTCATCATGGCTCTTGCAGGTGGGTTAGCAGGATTGTCAAGCGCGACTCCATCCAGCGTAACTGCTGCGGCAACTGGGAATACATATCATCTTGTTTTTGCAATAACAGGAACACCAGATGGATATGAAGAATTGACTGTTTTACCAGGTACAAATTCTATTTTTGACGCTGCAGGGAATGCGGCAGAAGGTTTTCAGGAAAATAACCTGGTTTACCTAAATGACTTAAAACCACCATTGGCACCAACGGGTCTTACAGGTATTGCAGGAAACGAAAAAGTAACATTATTCTGGACTGCGAATCCTGAAAAAGATATCTCAAAATATTATGTGTATGGTGGCACAGACCCCATACCTACTTCAAAGATTGATTCTGTCAATTTTGGTAAGAATACTACAATGATCACGGGACTAACAAATAAAACGACCTATTACTACCGTATTTCAGCCTTTGATAGAACTGGATTGGAGAGTGAAAAGAGTGATACAATCAGTGTAACACCTGATCAAAAACGCGCATTTACCGTTAAGGAAGATGGTTCCGGTGATTATACGGATATCCAAGGTGCAATTGATGCAGCGGCCTCTGGTGATACAGTATATATTTCAGGTGGAACCTTTGATTCAATTAGAGTTGATAGCAAAAGTATTGAGATTATTGCAGGTTCAGGTCCCGGTTCCTCCTTTATTGATTCAAAGGGAAAAACAACTGCTGTAATCCTTTCAGGATTCCCAAATCAAACCGCTATTTCTGGTTTTACAATCAGGGGTGGTGTTGGAGATAATAATGCAGATGGAATGGGTGGCGGTATCCGAGTTGAAGCTGGTGTGAGCGCAAAAATCGATAATTGTATCATTACAGGTAATGAGGATGGAGCTATTTTCTTCGGGGATAGCAGTAAATCTGAAGTAACGAATACCTTAGTTTATGGAAATGATAAAGCATTAATATTTGGCTCAGGAATAGCTGATCTAATCAACTGTACTTTTATTGAAGAAAAAGAGAATTCACTCATTACAGATGGCGCCACTGTGAATTTCATTAACACGATCTTTATGGATCAATTTACAGCTACTGATACTTCCAAAAATATTTCAGTATGGGCAAATTATTCATTGTTTAAATATGGTGACAATGCTTTTAACTCAAATCAAATTAAAAGTTTTAACTGGGGCTCAACTAATATAAAGACCGATCCATTATTCGTTGACACTCTAAATGCTGACTATCATCTTACTAAAGACTCTCCTGCAATTGGCGTAGGAGCAGCTTCGTTTACATTGAATAATTTAACGTATAAGGCACCTGCAAAAGATATTGATGGATATAACCGTCCAAGTCCTAATGGTTCAGCGCCAGATCTTGGGGTTTATGAAAGTCCTTATTCTAACTCATCACCAAAAGCTAATTTTATATCTGATGGCGATACGGATTCATTAGAAATTGATTTCAGTACCTCCACTTCTACCCTTTCAGCTCATTGGAAACCTTTTGCAAGTACAACATCCATCTATTATGAATACGCAATTGGAATTGATCCAAAACTGAACGATGTCGTGGATTGGACAATTATTGGATTTGATACATTTAAGGTTGTTAATGATCTGGAGTTAAAAAATAGCACAAAGTATCTTTTTAGCGTACGGGGTAAAAACGAACAAGGTGAATCAGCTTCTGTTACTACGGATGGTGTATTTATTGATTGGGAAAAACCTGTTATTCAATCCGTAACGGAATGGAAAACAGATCTAGATTGGTTTGGACCTAATACGCCTGGTGTTGCTGTTGTCAATGCTACAGATAATGGTGGCATTGCGAAATATGAGTTCTCAGTTGGAATTACGCAAGGAGATACAAGTCTGGTTGGCTGGACACCTAGCGATTCCAGTGTGGCGCTCCTTGATGTAAGCGCCCTTTCAGAGAATACACAATATTACACAAATGCACGTGTGACCGATTTTGTAGGCTTTATGGCTTCAGGTTCATCGAATGGCTTTAAAATGGATGTTACTCCTCCAACGGCAGGTACTGTCTCAATTGGTGATCAATATCAAGCTGATACGTCACAAGTCAAGTTTGTTGTGGATGATTTTTCGGATGATGATAGTGGAATTGGAAAGTATGAATTTAGCTTAGGATCCACACCTGATGGGCAAGATATCATACCTCGAAAGCCTGCGGGTATGGACCCTAATTTTACTGGATTTAGTTTTAATCTTGGTGGTTTGTCACTCCAAGAAAATGAAACCTATTATGGTACAATCTATGCCCTAGATAAAGTGGGGAATGAAAGTTTAAGAGTTTCTGAAGGCTTAACCATTGACCGCACTGGACCAGAGGATGGTATCGTTGCTGATGGTTCCGGAGAAGATACGGACTATTCTAATGATACTCTAAATATCAGCGTAAACTGGTATGGATTTAGAGACATGAATGGTGTTGATAAATATGAGGTAGCCTTAGATACAATTAATACGGCAACTGATTCAACTGTTTGGGTTAATGTTGGGAAAGATTCATCATATACCTTCACAGATTTAAAATTGAACCTTAACCAAAAATATTATACGCTAGTTCAAGCCTATGATAAACTAGGCAATGCTTCAAATGTTATATCATCAGATGGTTTTATTATTGACCTAGTGGGGCCAAAAGTTGCAACGGTGTCTCCTTCTACCTCTAAACTTGTTAGTGTTTTTGGAAAGCTTGAAGTTGATTTAGAAATGTCTGAAGAAATAGCTTCAGCTAATATTGAATATGCTTCTACTCAAGGTGATATTTTGAATATTGATCCAACATTTACCGTAGATAAAACAAATATAAAAATATCCTTTAAACCTCCATTCACTAGTGGTGACCAGGTCAGAATACTAGTCCAAACAACAGATCTGGCAGGAAATACAAGTCCAACTAAGGAATTATTATATACGATAGCTTACCTTGGAGATTATGATTTTGCGGATGGAATTGATTGGAAGGATTTAAATATATTTGTAAAGGCATTCGATACAAATGATCTTTCCAAAGAATTAGGACCCGTTACACGATCCGCACCACATTTTAGACCTGCTCCTGATAGTTTATTCAATACACGAGATGCGATGGCTTTTGTCAGAATGTGGAACTGGGATAAAAATAAAAACTCAGGTAAACTAATGGCAAAAGTATTGCCAACAGAAGGAATTAAACTGAATGCCGAGTTTGAAGCAGATCATATGATGATCTACCCACCAAAAGGTACTAAGGCTATGGAGGTCATTCTAAACTATCCAGTGATGGATATGTCTATGGGAATGCCAATAAAAGAAGCCGTTACTGATGAAGCCATTACACTATCTAGAGTAGATACGGTCGCAGGACAAATATTACTTAACACAGCTTATTTTGTTAAAAATGATCTTCCTATTCGGATCGATTTAAATCATCTGCAAAGAGATAATAAAGTCCCTGTGGATATCTCTTATCAGTTTATTGATGATAATAATCAAATTTTAAGCAGTGGTAGCGAAGTGTTAGAGATCAGACCTATTCCAACCGAATTTGCCCTGCATAATAACTTTCCAAACCCATTTAATCCGGTAACCACAATTAATTATGATATACCAAAAGAAGGCAGAGTGAGTTTAATTGTTTATGATTTAATGGGTCGTGAAGTAACCCGTCTGACTGATAATTTCATGCCCGCAGGATATCATACCGTAAGGTGGAATGCTCGAAACCAATTTGGCATGGAAGTTTCCGCTGGTGTGTATTTCTATCATATTCAAGCTGGAGAATTTGTAAAAACACAAAAAATGATCCTATTAAAGTAGCTTCAACTCATTATAGGCAGTTATGAAGCTTTTTCATCTTTATTTTTGTACTCTTTTATTTATTTTTATTGGCTGCGGACCTGAGCTCCAAACAATAGTTAATCGAGATCAATATAATCGTATTGTCCTAGAAGCGGAGCTTAAAGGTGAAGCGGATACTCTTTGGAGCAAGGTGTATACTTATCACTATATTGGACCTCCCTCCCCTTCTGAATCAAACCTAAATCAACCTAATGAGGAAACTGACGTTAGCTTAGATGATGCTGGAAATGCTGCTTGGGGAGCTGAAGAAGAAACAGTTGAAGCTGCCATAGATGAAGCACCCGCGGAAGCAGATTCCCTTGCCCCCAAAGAATATATAATAACAGTTGATAGCACTAAAAAAACCTTTTCAAGCTATGCCAAAGGAAACAAAGAAGGTGAATGGAAAACCTGGTATTCAAATGGAATGCTAAAATCTGAGTATTTTTACCTAAAAAATCAAATTGAAGGCCTTTACAGCTACTATGATAGCCTTGGGACGTTAACACGTACTGAAACCTACAAAAAAAGCATCCTAGAGGGTGTTACAAGCGATTATAACGAAAACGGTGCACTGATTAAAACCACCGATTACAAAAAAGGTATCATTACAGGTTTCGTAAAAGAATATCTAGAAGGTGTTGTCCTATTAGAACAAAAAACATTTAAGAAAGATAGTCTAGATGGCGAGTGGACAAGTTGGTATGATAATGGCACACAAAAAGTCGTGCGTCTATATAAGAATGGCACGCCAGTTGGCAACTGGATTTTTAATGATGAAAAAGGTGCATGGATGCGTGAAGAGCAATATAAAAAAGGTCTCGCACATGGTATCTGGTCATTTTATGATAAAGCCAATGATAAAGTTTTTCAATATTACA
>JAYZKF010000173.1:0-18705 GCA_036163755.1 Fidelibacterota bacterium | reverse complement strand
CCTATCAAAGCTCTTGGGATATATGATGTCACAGTTAATATATCCAAAGAATTAAAAGTGGATATAAAAGTTTATGTAATTCAAGCATAAAAGATATCCTATAATAATTGTTTGCCCTTAAAGAATTATTTTTCTTTAAGGGCTTTTTATTTTCATAGATTTGCTTAATTATAATGTATACATTTAAACACATTGCTTTATCTTTTGGGATTATGGATTTAATGTTACAATAATTTATTACCTATGTTTGCTGATATATCATTTCCAATTTCAAGTTATCAGGTTTTTACCTATAAAATACCAAATGACTTAAAAAGCCAATTATCTATTGGTATGAGGGTAACAGCTCCACTAGGTTCGAGAAATGTTAAAGGAATTATTGTTGACATAAAAACAAAAACAAATTTTATGGGTTCAATCAAATCAATCACAAATATGATTGATGACCGACCTGTTTTGGATAAAAAATTATGGCAGTTAATTCAATGGCTATCTAAGTATTATAATTGTCCTTTAGGAATATCTGCGAAAACGGTGCTCCCCAATAATTTATCAATGAAGTATAAATTAAAAACCCAATTATATGTTAAGGCGATCAATAATGACTATGATCTATTAAGTCGTGCAAAGATACAAAAAGGAGTATATAAATATCTTAAAACTAAAAAAACTCTAGTCCCAGTTAATTCCTTAATTAATCTTTGCTCTAACCCTAATGATATATGCAAAGAATTATATGCAAAAGGATTTGTAGAGCTGGTTAAAAAGCCTATCTTGCCTAAGCTCGCTGGATTAACATTTGATCCAATATATAAAGATATTCAGTTTACAAAAGACCAAAGGTTAGCTATAAAAAATATTTTTTCAGCGATTGATAGCAATCAGTTTAAATCATTTTTATTGCATGGTGTAACTGGTAGTGGGAAAACAGAAATATATATAGAAGCTGCACGGCATGTATTAAAGAAGAATAAAACTGTAATTATTTTACTACCAGAGATAGCACTTACGCCTCAAATCGCGGGGAGATTCAAAGCAGTTTTTGGTGAAGAAGTTGCTGTTTGGCATTCTAAACTAAGCCAATCAGCTCGTTCATGGACATGGAAGAAAATTTGTTTAGGGGAATACAAAGTAGTGATTGGCGCACGTTCATCAATCTTTGTCCCATTGAAAAATATAGGAATGATTATTGTTGATGAAGAACAGGAAGACTCTTATAAACAGGAATCGCCTGACCCAAGATACCATGCTAGAGATGTTGCATTAATTCGAGGAAAAATAAATAAAGCTACAGTAGTATTGTCAAGTGCCACTCCTAGTTTAGAGTCTTATTATAATTCAAAAATAAAAAAATTAGACTATATATATTTATCACAAAGATTTTCTGGCAATTACCCTACAGTAGATATAGTTGATATGATTAAAGAATCTAAAGAATCAGGTAAATATGGAGAAATTTTTTCAAAATTATTAATTGAAAAAATAGAAAATAGATTATCTAATGAGGAACAAATTATTCTATTACACAATAGGCGCGGGTTTTCCCCTGCAATAAAATGTGATGATTGCGGAGAAGTTTGTATGTGTGCTCATTGTAAAATTGCACTAACATTTCATAGTAAAGGTAAATATGTTCAATGTCACTTTTGCAATCAGATCCAGAATTCATTACCAAAAGGCTGTTTAAAGTGTAAGAGTTATAATATTCAATTATCTGGAACAGGAACTCAAAAAATTGAAAAAATATTAAAAAATAAATTTCCTAATGTATCTATTTCTAGACTGGATACTGATGTAGCAAGATCTGGTATTGATATAACAAATATACTTCAAGATTTTTCAAATAGAAAAATTGATATACTATTAGGAACACAAATGATTGCCAAAGGTTTGGACTTTGCAAATGCAACACTTGTTGGAATAATTAATGCAGATACGGGGCTTTATTTACCAGATTATCGAGCAGGTGAAAAGGCATTCCAACTTATTTACCAATCTGCTGGAAGATCTGGTAGAGGGAAAATACCAGGGGAGGTTGTTATTCAATCATACAATCCAGATAATACTGTAATTGACCATGCTGCTAAGCTCGAATTAAAAAAATATTATGATGTTTGTTTGAAAGAACGAGAGTCTCTGGACTATCCCCCATTTAGTTGGATAGTCAAATTAGAACTTAGAGGTACAAAAAAACATCAAGTAAAAAATTAAATAAATAAAATTACTCAAAGTATTAAGCAGATGCCCAAGGGAATAGAAAAGCTTGGCCCAGCATATTGTTATCGTGAAAAATTAAAAGATAACTATAGAATGCAAATAATTTTCAAGTCACAAAAGAAATATGATCCTGTTGGGACTAGGCTCCAAAAATTTTATAATTCAATTATTATGAATTCAAAAATTAATGTTTCAAAAAACCCGAGATTAATCGTTGATGTAAACCCTACGTCTTTATTATGACAAAAAAATTTTTCAGCATTTTTCTTTTCAGTTTTATTACATATTGTCAATCATCATATCAAGGTTTAGATACATGGGTGCAAGCAAACTCAATTAGTCTTTCTGGCAGCGGCTATCTAATCCCATTTAGAAATGATTTTCGCAATGCCGCCATGCTAGTTGATTCAAATAGATTTTTCAGTGTTGATGCTGTAAGCTATCCAGCTGGAATAAGTGGGCAATCATTATCAGTTAATTCAAGAATTAATCAGCACTTCTTCGGTTTCAAAATTAATCGTACTGGTTATGGGCTTTTTAATGAGCGAAATTTAGATAATCAAAAGACTGGTGAGTATTCAGCAAGTGATCTCCACTTCCAAATTGGATATGGGAAAGCTACGAAAAGTAATAAAATAATTATTGGAGCAAATTCTGGGTTATTCATTAGCAATATTCAAGCTTATAGCGCTAAAGCGATTACATTCTCTCCAGCTATTATTTTTAATCTAAGATTAATAAAGTTAGGAGTGTCATTTCATAATTATGGAAAATTGTTTAATTCATATTCAAATAAAAATGAAAATTTTCCTACTACACGTGTTCTTTCACTCTGTGGAGACTTGCCTAATACAAATTTAAAACTTGAAATAGATCATATATTATTATCTCAGCTCAACAAAAATATTATAAGAATATCAGGTTTATTAAAACTAAAGAATGGCTTAATTGTTAAAAGCGGATTGTCCTCAAATAGATTTGATCAAACAACGGACAGTTCAATTTTTAAAAACATTTTTTCTGATCTTGGTTTAGGGATAGCTTATGGAACTGACGATTTGATTATTGATTTAGGTACATATTCATATGGGCCAGGCGGTCATATAATTGGTTTCGGAATATCTTCAAAGTTTTAAGCAATTATATTAAGTTATTTAATATGATTATGTCTTTTTCATTTAATTTATTTAGAATTAATTAAAATAAATTAAAGTTATTAATAATAAACAACTTTCATGATTGATAAAATTGATATTCAAATTTTAGAAATACTGCAACGGGATGGCCGTACTAGCGCTAGTGATATTGCTAAAGCAGTTGAATTATCTGTGCCAGCAATAGGAGAAAGAATCAAAAAACTTTCGGAAAAAAAGTTTATTAAAAAACATACTACAATTTTAGGTCACAAGGAGGCGGGTTTAGATTTAACAGCTTATGTTTTTATTGTAAGTGAACACTCAGACCATTATGATAAATTTGTAAGAAAAACCAATGAAAGCACAGCTGTAATGGAATGCCACTCAATAACCGGAGGGGGATCTCATATACTAAAAGTTCGCGTTAAAAATTCTCAAGCTTTAGAAGATTTGTTATACGAAATACAGAATTGGCCTGGCGTTTCGCGCACACAGTCAAATGTGGTATTGTCTACTTATAAAGAATCAACTGAAATTGATTTAAATATTTTATACGAATTAGTATAAATCTAACAAATTAATATTTTCCAATTAGTAAAATATTTTATATTTCTGTATAAAATACCTTAACTATTTAGGTATTTTAAGATAATTACCTAAATAAAATAGTAAGATCAGGAGATTCAATTAATGTCTGAAAGAAAAATATTAGAATATATATGGTTAGATGGATACCAACCTGAACCATCATTAAGAAGTAAAATAAAAGTAACCAATGAAGATTCTCCACCTGATTGGGCTTTTGATGGTTCGTCAACTCAGCAAGCAGAAGGTGGAAGTTCAGATTGTTTATTATTACCTGTTCAATCCTATGATGGTCCTTTATTTGCAGATAAACTTATTATGTGTGAGGTTCAATCAGGAGAGCATAAAACCCATGATTCAAATATGAGAGCAGCCGCTGCTAAGATTGTTACGGATGAATGGTGGTTTGGTTTTGAACAGGAGTACTTTTTTACAGATGAAAATGGTGAACCTTTAGGTTGGGAAGATGGTGAGCCAAGACCACAAGGTGATTACTATTGTGGTGTTGGATCAGGTAATGTAGAAGGGCGAGAAATATCTGAGTTACATTTAGAGGCTTGTCTTGAAGCTGGGATTGAGCTAACAGGGACAAATGCCGAAGTTGCACTAGGTCAGTGGGAATATCAATGTTTTGGGAAAGGCATTAAAGCTGCTGATGATTTATGGGTTAGTAGATATTTGTTATATAAAATTGCAGAAGACTTTGGTGTTGGAGTTAATATTCATCCTAAGCCGAAAACAGGAGATTGGAATGGGTCAGGTATGCATACAAATTTTTCAAATGAACAAATGCGTACAAATGGTACAGAAGAACTTTATACTTCACTTTGCGAAAAATTAGGCACTGTTCACAAAGACGCCATCTCATCATATGGTTCGGATAACGATATGAGACTCACTGGTCTTCATGAGACTCAAAGTATTGACAAATTTTCCTATGGAGTAAGTGATAGGGGTGCAAGTATTCGAATTCCAATTTATACAGTAGAGCATAATTGGAATGGGTATCTTGAAGATCGACGACCAGCATCTAATGCAGATCCATATAAAATTCTAAGTCATATTGTTGGAACGTTAGGTTAATTAGTTAAATATAATTAATAAATAAAGATCGTTTAGTTTGTTAGTGTAATGAGCTAAACGATCTTCGCATATATAATAATTTTATTGGATAATATTACTTTTAATTGATTTAATTTATCCATCCGATCAAATCAAAAAAAATGAGACAGTTTATACCACTATTAATTTTTGTATTTATTCTTTTATCGTGTGAAGAAATAGATAATTCTGAACAATCTACTTGGAATATTATTGAGAATAAAATATTAGCTACGAGTTGCGCTAATTGTCATGTTACAGGATCGGCTATGACTAAACAATCGGGTCTGGATTTAAGTCAAAATGATTCTTATAGTAGGCTGGTAGGTGTAACCCCGAAAAATATAGCAGCAAAAAATGATGGACTAGTCATTGTTAGTAACGTTGGCGGGATGAAGGGTTTAAGTAAAAGTTATTTGTGGGAAAAAATAAATGCGTATGATAGAGAACATTATTTAAGCGATCATCCTGATTATGGCCAAATGATGCCACCAGGACAAAACTTTTTGACTGATGGGCAACTAAAATTTGTAAGATCATGGATAGAAGCGGGTGCCCCTGAATCAGGAACTGTTTCAGAAGAAAAATTGTTGCTAGATTCAAATCAATATTCACCTCCTGAATTTGCCCCTTTAGCTCTTCCGGAAAATGGAATTCAATTGCATCTTAAGCCTTTTGAAGTTCAATCAAATTTTGAAAGAGAATTTTTTCAATATAGTAAATTAAATATCGCTGAGGATGTTTATGCAAATAGAATACAAGTTGAAATGAGGCCTGGTAGTCACCATTTTATTATTTATTCATTTAATAAAGAGATAGATTCATCTAATCTACCAGAATTTGATACTCCAAGAGAACTAAGATATGTAGATGGTACGTTAAATATTGAAACTCTTAAAACAATGCAATATCACATATTTTTTACTGGTACGCAGTGGCCTCGAATGGACTATAGTCTTCCACCTGGTGTAGCATTCAAGCTTGATTCACAATTAGGGCTTGATCAAAATAGCCATTATGTTAATCGAACGGATTCCACAATGATTGGTGAGGTATATACAAATATTCATACTGTTGATAAGTCCCAAGTGATTCATGAGGCAAAAATTTTGAATTGGAGCAAGCAGGACATTCTTCTACCAGCTAAAAAAATCACAACATTGAATAAAACATTTACCACTAGGAAACCAATGTATATAGGACAATTATTTTCACATGCTCATGAAAAAATGACAGAATTTAGCGTGATTATAAAAGGTGGGAGTAGGGATGGAGAATTGGTCTATTGGACCGATGATTGGGAACATCCTCCAATCATGAGTTATGATCCACCAATTAAACTAAATGCTGGAGAAGGTTTAGAATTGATAGCAACTTATGATAACCCATTAGATAGAGCTGTTACATTTGGATTTTTATCAACCGATGAAATGATGATATTATTTGGTTGGTATTACGAATAGATAAATCATGAATCAAGATCAACGTCGGATAAAATATTCGATAATTTTATTTTTTATATTTTTCATTACTTCAGTTTATTCTCAGAATAAATATCCAATTATTCTTGTGCATGGATTTATGGGATGGGGTCGAGAAGAAATGGGATCATATAGATATTGGGGAGGAAAATATGATATAGAAAAAGAGCTCAGAGATAATGGGTATGAAGTTTTTACTGCAAATATTGGTCCATTATCATCTAATTGGGATCGTGCAATTGAGCTGTTTTATCAAATAAAAGGTGGCCAGGTTGATTATGGCAAGGGTCATTCCCAATCTTTTGGTATAATTCAAAAACCAAAAGGAAAAACATTTAAAGGTTTTTATCCTAAATGGAACAAAAATAATCCAGTACATTTAATTGGGCATAGTCTTGGTGGGCAAACGATTCGAATGCTAGATTATTTATTAAAGACCTCTATAGAAGACTCGTTAAATATAAAGGAAAAAAGTAATCTATTGGGGAATGTTAACAAAGGCTGGATTAAATCAATCACTAGTATTTCAACTCCACATAACGGCACAACTCTATCAGATATTGTAACTACTGGAATTCCTTTTTTGCAAGATTTTGTTGCTTTAGGAGCTGTTATGGGAAATTCATATTATAATTTTGATTTAGAGCAATGGGGTTTTAATAGAAAAGAAAATGAATCAATAGGCGCATATTATAGACGTATGAAAGACCACCCCGCTTGGGGGACTAAAAATATTGTTTCATGGGATGTTAGTGTTCAAGGTGCGAGAGAATTAAATACATTATGTATGGCAAATCCTGATATATATTATTTTTCCTATGTTACCAGTAATACGATTTATGATTCAACTTCTAGAAGGCATGTACCAGATAAATCAATGTCATTTATTATTCGAGCCAATGCTAGATTAATGGGTATGAAAAAAGCATTTTATTCTGATGGCTCAGAAACTGATTCCACTTGGTTTGAAAATGATGGAATAGTGAATAAAATTTCAATGTATGGGCCAACAACAGGCTTAAACGGAGCAGACCCTATAGGAAATTATAGAACAGATGAATTGTTAATTAGTGGTCAATGGTATGTTATGGGAGAATTTCAATTCGATCATCGTAAATTTATTGGTCATAGTATAAATAAAACAGAATTTAATAGTTTAATGAAAGTTTATAATCAACATGCAAAACTTCTATGGAGTTTATCTAAATAATATAAAGAAATGATAAATATAAATGATTTTAATAAACTAGAATTAAGAGTCGGAACAATTGAAAAAGCTGAGGAATTTCCTGAGGCAAAAAATCCCGCATATAAATTATATATAAATTTTGGTGAATTTGGGAAGAAGTGGTCTAGTGCACAAATTACAAAAAATTATTCAATAGATACTTTACATGGCAAGCAAGTTATTGCTGCAATGAATCTAGGTTCAAAAAATATAGGGTCATTTAAATCAGAGGTCCTTGTGATGGGCGTAAATGATGATGGCTCAAATGTTGTGCTCCTCCAACCAAGTAGCAAAATAGAAAATGGTGCAAAAGTAAATTAAAAGATAATTTTTCTAATATATTAGTTGTAATATACAAATATGGAATTTGGTGAATTACTAAAACAATTTTTAATTGATCTTCAATGTCTATTTAGAACTAAGCTAAGGCATCTAAACTTAACTCTACCTCAAATTATTTTAATTTCGTCAATACCATCTAATGGGATTGATATGACGTCATTATCAAAAAAAATTGGTATTGACAACAGTACACTTACTCGTCTAATTCGAATATTATTAAAAAATGGAATTGTTGAAAAAACTGCTAATCCTAAAGATAAAAGATCTATTATTGTATCTTTGTTACCTAAAGGAGAATCATTACAATTAAACATTGAAAAAGAAATCGATTTATTTATATCGGCTTTATATAAAAATATTCCTATGGAAAACCGCGAGGAATTAAAAGAATGTCTATCAGGTTTCCATTGGGCTGTCACTAAACACAAATTAGAATTATAATTGTATAATACAAATAAAATCGTGTTATCATGGTATGATTCTAATAAGAGAATATTGCCTTGGCGCGAAAGTTTTGATCCATATATGATATGGATATCTGAGGTGATGTTACAGCAAACCCAAGTTAATACTGTAATTCCTTATTATATTAGATGGATAAAGAATTACCCAACAATAAAATCAGTTGCAAAGGCTGATATAAATTCTCTTCTTAAATTATGGGAAGGCTTAGGGTACTACTCAAGATGCAGAAACTTTCATAAAGCATCCCAAATCGTTGAAAAGAAATATAATGGTAATATTCCTGATGAATATTCACTCTTTCATGAACTTCCCGGTGTTGGTGATTATATTGCTGGAGCTGTTATGTCTATTGCTTATAATAAAAATTATCCAGCTGTTGATGGTAATCTTAATAGAGTTTTATCCAGGTATTTAGGAATTAAAAATCTGACAAAAAGAAATAAACTTCGTATTCAAAATCAAATCAAAAAATTAATTGCTTACCAAAGACCTGGTGAAATTAATCAAGCATTAATGGATATTGGCAGTTTGCTTTGCAAGCCAAACGAGGCTCTTTGTTTAAAATGCCCTTTAATTGATAATTGTAAAGGATATGCTTCTGGATATCCAATTACATATCCTTTAAAAAATAAACGTAAATCAACTCCAACTAAAAAATTTGTTGCAGGATTTATTACTAACAAAAATAAGATTTTAATTAATCATCGAAAACATGATGGCTTACTTGGAGGTCTATGGGAATTACCTATAACTGAAATCTCCAATAACTGTTCAAGAATTGATGCGATGAAAAAGTATGTTAAAAGTAAATATGGTTTTTCTGTTAATATTATAAATCAGTTTGATAACGTTAAGCATTCATATTCGCATTATAAATTATTGGTTACTCTATTTATGTGTGAATTGAAACATAAAAGATCAGAAGTTGGACATTGGATAAAAATTGATGAAATTGATCAATATGCATTTTCCAAGATCAATCATAAATTGTTTGATATTATAGGTGTAAAAAATTTTTAGATTAATTTTTTCATTAATTGTTTGGCCAATAGCAGGATTATCATTTTTAATCGGAACAGTTGTATATACAATTGTTGTGATTTTTATTCCATCTTATAAGCTGCATTATTTAGCACGTGCAATTGCATGGACAGTAATTATAACAGGAGGCCAATGGTTAAAAATTAAAGGTAATGTCCCACTTAAAGAAAATGGGCCCTATCTTTATTTGTTCAATCATCAATCTGTATTTGATGCATTTATGATTGTTGCTAGCGCTCGACATTATTTTACAGGTGTAGGTGCCGTTGAACAATTCTCATATCCTGTATGGGGCTTTTTAGCAAAAAAATATGGATTAATTCCCATTGAAAGAAAAAAAATCCATTCTGCAATTGGTAGTTTAGCTGAAGTAGAAAATGCACTTAAAAATGGTGTTTCAGCTATGATTGCACCTGAAGGAACACGTACACTTACTGGTGAATTAGGTGCATTTAAAAAAGGAGCGTTTCATGTTGCTAAAAATACGGGAATTACCATAATCCCACTTGGTTTGGTTGGTGCATTTGAAGCTAAGAATAAAAATGATTGGAGAGTTAGGCCCGGAGTTTTATCAACAATATTTGGTGACCCAATAACAAAAAAAGACTATGAAGATCTTAGTATAGAGGATTTACGTGATTTAGTAAGATCTAAAATATTAGAATTAACAAATAGTTAAGTGCGAAAAAAACTTTTTTTATTTGATATCGATGGCACAATTATTTCACCGGGGAATGTTGGAAGAAAATTATTAGATAAAATATTTTTAGATAATTTTCATCGTTCGCCAAATCTAAAATATGAGGATGTTGCAGGGTCAACAGATCCGATTATCGTTGAAAAAGGTTTGTTGAAAATTGGTGAAAAAAAACCCTTGTCACAATCAATAGAATTTATTTTGAAGTTATATCAAAAATCATTGGAAACCGTTTTTAATAAATCCAATAAACCATTTGTTTATAATGATTCATTAGATTTACTAGATAAAGTAAAAAAGAATGGACATTTTTATGGCTTACTTAGCGGCAATCTTGCTAGAGCGGCAAAAATTAAGTTGAAAAAATTTGATTTGTGGGATCAATTTTCTTTTGGGGTTTATGGAGAAGATGCAGTGACTAGAGATGATTTGGTTTGGGTGGCACGCGAAAAGGCATGGGATGAATTTGAAGAGTCGTTTAGATTTGAAGATATAATTTTGATAGGAGATACAGAAGCGGATGCACATGCAGCCTATGTAAATGGAGCGAAGTCTATAATTGTTTGTCGCAGACCAGATAAAATAAATATTTTAAAAAAATCTAACGCAACTATATTAGTTGATGATTTAAGTAAAGTTAATATAAATCATGTAGTTAAGTGTGCCTGACTTAATGAAAATATAATTTAAATGGAATATTTCAGCTATTATCAAATATTAAAATTATTGCATTTTATAGGAATGTCAGCATGGTTTGGTACGGCTCTATCTGTTTCAATTATATGGTCAAAAAATGATAAATCAGATATAAGTCTTATTCAGGATTTAATTACTAAGGTTGAAATGCCCGCATCTTTTTTTATTCCTTTAACAGGTGTATTAATGACAATAGATCAAACCTATTGGCTTAATTTAGGTTGGATACAATTAAAAATAGTTGTTGGCCTACTGGCTGTTGCATTTAGCCATTGTTCCAGGGC
The DNA here is from genome assembly GCA_036163755.1 of Fidelibacterota bacterium. GTDB lineage: Bacteria > Fidelibacterota > Marinisomatia > Marinisomatales > TCS55. The sequence goes on along the minus strand of JAYZKF010000173.1, from coordinate 7,432 downwards.
CATATTAATTCATCAAGATATGGACCTTGCACATAATAAACAAAAATTTAGTTTTTATAGGAATGTATGCTTGTTTGCACTATTTATAATCATATTAATTGTAGGATACAAGTAATGGATAAGCCGCATGAATATGAACATATTGAATGGATAAATTCTAATCAATCAAGAATACAGCTAAGTTTATTACCGGGTATTAATGAATCATTAAACAATAGAAAAGCAAAAATCAATATCGTATCCTATCTTGCTGAATGGTGTCCAAATTGTCATTATGAAGCAATTACCCTAAAGAATATATATAATGAATTCTATAAACATGATTTAGAAATGATTTTAGTTATGAATTATTCGAGTATTTACAAATCAAAAAAGTTTGCTGAGCGATATGAATTAAAAATGAGAATGATTCTTGGAGAGTTAAATAAAAAAAATAAAAAGAATGTTAATGAAATTGCATTTACAAAATTTAGAAATGATTCTAGTGATTCGCGTATTTGGGGAACTCCATTTCATATAATTATAATACAAGGTGAAATGAATAAGATTGGAATTGTAAAAGGAGAATTTATTTATAAAGAAATCAGAGAATTATTATCTGATCATTTAGTAGATATAAAATTACAATAATTTATCCAGTTAGAGTGATATCATACGTTTCTTCAAATTCTTCGGTTTTGATCATCCTTATAGCATCCCACGTCAGTTTAGTACATGCTTTTGCACAAATTTGACAACCAATACATTCATCATGACGAACTTGAACTGGTGGTATTGGGGTACCATATTTCTCAGTGGGGACAGGCTCTATGCAATCCACAGGGCAAAATGGTACACAGACTTGACACCCAGTGCAGTTGTCTTCATCAACAACGGCAATTAGTTTGGGTTTCTTTTTTTTGTAATTAACCTTATCTGCTGGTTCGGGCACAGTTTTATAATGATCGTAATTATATTCTTTTGGCATATTTATGAAATCACTTACTTGATTATCGCTGGAAATTAATAGATTTTTTTTTTTTCAACTAATATAAAAGGATTTTCTTAAAATATAAAAAGTGTTATAATTTTGCGGACGCTTTGAAAAACAAATTAGGAGATAATGATGACTTATATCATAGCTGAACCTTGTGTTGGGACCTGTGATACTGCATGTGTTGAAGTTTGCCCTGTGGATTGTATTCATGGACCTGATGATAAAAAGGGTGCTGGTGCAGAGGCAAAGGCAGATGGTTTTGACCCTGATGGAAAGCAATTATATATTGATCCAGAGGAATGTATTGATTGTGGTGCTTGCGAACCAGAATGTCCTGTGGAAGCAATTTTTGAAGAAAGTGAAGTTCCTGAAGAATGGAGTAAATACACTAAAATAAATTATGATTGGTTTGGTAGAGATTTTTCAGGTTAACAAATATAAATAAAACCATTTATTGACGGCTGTTGTTTTTAACAACAGCCGTTTTTTTTGTATATAATATTATGCATAAAGATAAAGTATTAGAATTATTAAAAACCGTGACCTACCCTGGGTTTAGCAGAGATATTGTATCCTTTGGAATGGTTCATGATGTGATTATAGAAAATGAATCAATATCTGTAATATTAAATATTAATACACAACAACAGGATAAAAAGGAAAGGGTAGTTTCACTAGTAAATGAGATATTAAAGGATACTAACCAATTTGAAAAAATAAATGTATCAGTTCAAGAGGGTACCCAGCAGCAAACTAGTCCTCAATCACCTCAATCATCAGAGAGCCAACCTGCCCAACCATTAGATAAGGTCAAGCATGTATTAGCAGTCGCAAGTGGTAAAGGAGGAGTTGGTAAATCAACTGTAGCGGCTAATTTAGCCCTTTCATTTAAAAACATGGGTCATAAAGTGGGATTACTAGATTTAGATATATATGGTCCTTCATTGCCGGTAATTTTGGGAATTGATGAACAACCTGATTTAACTCAGGATCGTAAGTTAATTCCATTGGAACATATGGGTATGAAAATCATGAGTTTTGGTTTCATAAGTGGCAATCAAACCCCTGTTATTTGGAGAGGACCGCTAGTTGCCAGAATGACAGAACAGTTTTTTCGTGATGTAATATGGGGAGAGCTAGATTTTCTAATATTAGATCTTCCTCCGGGAACAGGCGACGTACAATTAACTTTAACACAAAAACTAAAAATAGATGGTGCCATTATTGTGACTACACCTCAAGATTTAGCCCTTGCGGATGTAAGAAAGGGAGCAGACATGTTTAAAAAAGTAAATACTCCAATATTAGGAGTAGTTGAGAATATGTCTGGATTTTTTATAGAGGGGAAGGTTGAAAATGGGGAAAATCTTTCAGTTGAAGGACAACCTGTAGATTTAAGTGATGATGGAAGTTTTGCAATCAGAATCGATTTATTTAAAAAAGGCGGTGGAAAATCTGAAAGTGATCGTTTAAATGTACCCTTACTTGCTGAAATTCCTATATCTCAAGATATTATGGAGTCAACTGACTCTGGAAAACCACTATCTGAATACAATAATGATAGTAATATTGCAAAGATATATAAGGATATTGCGGAACATCTTTTAAATAGCCTTGGTTAATGTTTAGTTATTTTACTGCAACTATTGTTCTTATTTTTTTAGGATATGCAGTAATATATCCTCTGTTACTTTGGATTACTCCATTAAATAAAATTGATAGGGGATTCTATCGTTTTAATATGGGTTTATCTTGTATAATAGGAGCCTTGGGTATTATAGGCTTTCATTTTATATCAAAAAGTTTAATCTCAGAAATATATTTGTTGATTTGGCTACTATTAATGCTTTTTATAACAGCAATTTATTGGAATTCGAAAACAATAAATAATTATATAATCTCCAGTATAAGTATAATTGGGTGCATAATGTTAGCACAGATATTACCAAATCTTATACCATCTGTAAATCCAACTGGTGCACTTATTGTAATACTAATGAATTCAATGATTACTGCAGTTGTATTTTTTTCTATGATACTTGGACATTGGTATTTGAATGTTGTGTCTTTACCTATAAAATTGTTGAAACATTCAGTAATTGTGTTTTCATTTTTTTTATCTTTAAGAATATTTTGGGATTGCATTTATTTTTATATAACTAATTATGTTGATAATTATGGAATCAACTATAACCTCTGGTCATTTATGTTTCAATTTGATGGTTTTTTATTAGCAATTGCTTTTTTTATAGGTAATATTTTCCCAATAATTTTGAATATATTAATTTGGAGAACACTAAAATTACAAGCGACACAAAGCGCAACTGGTTTACTTTATGTTTCAGTTGTTTCAATTTTATTTAGTGATTTAATTCTAAAATATTATTTACTTGAATATGGATTCACCATTTGAAAAATATTGTTTGTGAAGTATGTAAAATTGAGAAATCTTTCTCAGAAGCAATTCATTGTAAAGAATGTTATGAACCTAATTTATTTAAAAAGGATTTAAATTTTTCTGTATGCCCAATTTGTGGATGTAAGGACCTATATCGTAAAAAAGACTTTAATCAAGCTCTGGGCTGTATAATAATTTTAATTGGTGCTATTTTTGTTCCATTTACATATGGCATTAGTTTGTTGACTTTATCTTTGTTGGATTTTTTATTATATAAAAGAGTGAAGGATGCTATAGAATGTTATGGATGTAAATCAGAGTACAAAAATATTAATGTTCCAACTAATATTAAATCATTTGATCATCATAAAGCTGAATTATATGAGCCTGAATAGTTATGATTGATTGCCCATCAGTAAAACAGTAATTTTCTTAGTTAATTTTTTAAGAATCTTTTATGTCAAATACACTCAGAAAAAAAATATTAAGCAATGGTGATTTACCCAAACATATTGCAATAATTATGGATGGGAATGGGCGTTGGGCCACATCGCAACATTTACCTCGACTGGCAGGTCATAAAGAGGGAATAAACTCTGTAAGAGAAATTGTAAGAGTATGTGGTGAAATAGGAATAGAGTATTTAACATTATATACATTTTCAAGTGAAAATTGGAATAGACCAAAAAAAGAAGTTTCTTCAATAATGACATTGCTTTTTTCTACTATAAAAAAAGAAGTTAAAAATCTTCATAAAAACAATGTTCGTTTATCAGCGATTGGTCAATTAGATGATTTACCAGAAAAATCACATAAAGAAATAATGGAAGGAATTAATAAGACTAAAGATAATACAGGCTTAAATTTAATACTTGCATTAAGCTATGGAAGTAGAAAGGAACTATTGCGTGCTTTTCGGCGTATTGTTGATAAAATTAATTCAGATAAAATTAAACTAGATGAGATAACAGAAGACATGATATCAAAAGAATTATATACATCAGAAATGCCTGACCCAGATCTAATGATTCGAACTGGTGGTGAAAATCGAATAAGTAATTTTTTATTATGGCAGTCTGCATATACTGAATTTTATATGGTTGATGTTTTTTGGCCAGAGTTTAGAGAAAAAGAACTTCTTAATAGCATTAATGATTATCAGTCAAGGCAACGTAGGTTTGGAAAAACTGGAGCACAGATTTTATAATGAGAAGATTTGTTTTAATTATTTTATTATCATTTTTGACTGGACAAGCACCTCCCTCATTTACTTTGAAAGAAGTAAATGTTGAAGGTAATGAAGCAACTAGTGATAATATGATTTTATATACTTCTGGTTTAAAGAATGGACAAAAAGCATCAACTGAAGATTTTAGACGAGCTGTTAAACGTTTATGGGAATTAGGTGTTTTTAGCAATATAGATATTCATTTTGACGGTGAAACTTCTGATGGAATACTAATTACAATTGAAGTTGAGGAATCACCAGTATTAGGGGAAGTTATTTTTAAAGGAAACAAAAAACTAAAAGATAAGAAACTTAAAGAAGAACTTACTTATCATAGAGGCATGCGGATCAAACCAAATTTTACTACAAAAATGATTAATCAAATCAAAAGCTTATATATGGAAGATGGGTATTTTCTTGCGGAAATAACTACAGAATCAAAAGTTGTAGGAAAGGGTGATGATAAAAAAAATGATATTATTTTTAATATCATTGAAGGAAAAAAATTAAAAATCAAAGATATAGTTATTTCAGGTCATGAAAATAATTTTGGATGGCTAGCATCAAAATCATGGATCCCTCTTCCTAAATCTCTTCGAAAAAAACTCAGTTTATCAAAACTTCGTTGGCAACTTAAAGATACTAAAATCCGTACATGGTGGAGATTTTGGGCCTCTGCGTATAATTCAAAAAAGTTTCAGGAAGATTTGAATTCTTTGAATCAATATTATAGGGATGAAGGTTATCGTGATTTTACAATATTAGGAGACTCAGTCTATTACGAACCTAAAAAAAGAGGACTTGTCGTTAAGATTAATATTGATGAAGGAGAAAAATATAAGTTTAGGAATTTTACTTGGGAAGGGCATTCATTATATGAAACCGAGATTTTAGAAAACACACTTAACCTACAATCAGGTGATGCATTTAGTCAGTCAGGTTTTGATGAAGCAGTCTATCAAAATGTACAAAGTTTATATATGGATAGAGGTTACTTATATAGCAATATTGAACCGTCATTTACACCTGTTGGTGACGATTCTTTGGATGTACATTTTTCTATAACAGAGAATAATCAAGTTTATATAAGAAATATTAATATTTACGGAAATGAGAAAACTCGAGAAAATGTTATTCGTCGAGAATTGGATGTTTTCCCAGGAGACCTCTTTAGAAGAACACTTTTGCAAAGAAGCATGAGAAAACTGCACGTTTTAAATTATTTTGACCCTACCTCCTTAAGCCCAAATGTCGTTCCTGTTGATGAAGATGAGGTTGATCTTGATATTTCTCTAAGTGAAAAATCTTCTGATAAAGCAAGTGCAAATATTGGATTTACTGGAATTTATGGAATGACGGGAGGAGCAAATATTGAGTTTAATAATTTTTTGGGCATGGGACAGATGCTTTCTTTTGGGTTTGACGTAGGCACTCAAGTCTCAGTTTATAACTATGGTACGCCAGGAAAGTATGAAAGTTTTCATTTAAGATTTGTAGATCCTATGTTTAGAGATACTCCTAATCGAATTGGATTTTCACTTTTCTATACATATAGAGGACAAGGGAATTCATATTATTTTTATCCATTTGATATGCTTTCACGCGGTGGATCCATCCAATGGGGACGACGAATGAAGTGGCCAGATGATTATTTTAGATCTCGTTGGGAATTTACAATTCAACAGCGCGAGTATACGGGGGATGATGAGGTCTTGAATGATTATGTTGGTAGTGTAAGAAAAACAACCGGTATTCAATTAGCTCAAATAATTACACGTGATAGTAGAGATAGGGCTGAATTTCCAACACAAGGATCAACTGCGACTCTCGTTTCAACATTTTCAGGAGGAGTTTTAGGAGGAGATGAAAATTTTCATAAGCATGTTTTAACATTAGATTGGTATACACCCACATTTTGGAAATTTGTATTAACTAGCCAAATAAAAATAGGGTCCATCAGAATGTTGAATGTTGGTGATGGAAAATTTTCCTATATTTCACCTTATGAACGCTTTATTATGGGTGGAAATGGTATACCATATGGGACTATGCTGAGAGGATATCCTGATAATGCTATTGGTCCATTAAGTTCTCAAGGTAGAGGTATTGGTGGAAATACAATCTTAAAATACACCAATGAATTCAGATTTCCTTTTTCTGAGAATCCTGTTGTATATGCTATGTTGTTTGCTGAGGCTGGAGGTGTTTGGAATGATTCTCGATTAATGAATTCTTTAGGATTTCCTAGAAGAAATCCGATTGAATTGAAAAGGGCAGCAGGAATAGGAATTAGGTTTTTTATGCCTATGATTGGACAATTGGGGTTTGATATGGGTTATGGTTTTGATGACATCAGTGGAGATGGAAAACCTCAAGGATGGGAATACACCATTATTTTTGGTAGATAAAATTAAATTAAGGAGGCTACTGTGATTCGTAGAATAATCACAACTATAACTTTACTAACGATATTGTTACCAATGTCAGTTTTTTCTCAAAATAAGATTGGATTTGTACAATCAGATAGAATTCGAGCTGAATATGAAGAATTCAAAGATGCTGAGGCTCAACTTCAATTAGAATATCGTCAAGTAAATGTTCAGTACAATACGATGATTGTTGAATTGGATAGTATTAAAAAAGCTTTTGAGACACAACGATTAATGAGTAGCCCTGAATGGCGAAAAGAAAAAGAAGCTGAAATTGCATCTCGAGAAGCTACTATTCAAAAATTTCAAGTTACAATGGTTGGGCCAGAGGGAGAACTATACCGACGTCAAGCACAGTTAGAATTTGATATTCTATCTAAAGTTAAAAGAGCTGTTGATAA
>JAYZKF010000172.1:0-7101 GCA_036163755.1 Fidelibacterota bacterium | reverse complement strand
AATTGCTGGATTGCGTTCTTTAATCTTTCGAAGTGTTTCCATGCCATCAATGCCTGGCATAAATTGATCTAGTAATACTAAATCAAAAACATTTTGTTCAAATTTTGAAATACCATCTTTGCCATTGCTGCATTTAGTTATTGAATAACCTTTCTCTTCTAGAAAAAGAACATGCGGTTTTAATAGATCTATTTCGTCATCAATCCATAAAATTTTGCCACGATTCTTATTCATAATAAAGCATAAATAATTTTTAATTCTAAACCAATAACAATCATTTCGCTATTTTGAAGTCATTGTCCAAATACCATCCCAATCCTTCCCAGGAGGTTTCAATTTAAAATGATCACACCTATCGATATAAACTGTAGAGGGAGAAGTTGGCCTATAAGGAAACTTCTCTTCTAACTCACTTGCTTCAGCAAATCGTTTTTTTGCTTTTACCCATTCTTGATTATGATATAGATCCAAAGCCTCATTAAATGCTTGAATTAATTGATTTTTTTCTTTTGATAAATTATTTTTTAATGATAGCAGTTCATAAGCTTTCACGGGTTTATTTTTTCCTTTAACTCTTAAAAAGTCCAATAACCTCCACTCAAATTGATCTGCAACTGCTTTATATGTATTTTCAGCTACAACAATGTATACACCATAATGTTTAGCCGCGGGCTCAAGCCTCGCAGCAAGATTAACTGTATCTCCCATCATTGTATAATTCATTCTCATGGATGAACCCATATTCCCAGTTACCATCTCTCCAGTGTTTAATCCAATACGATGACGGATATTATGCACGAGTTCTGGCCAATCTCCTTCAGATGCCCATTCACTGCGCATTATTTCTAATTTTTTCTCCATTTCGAGAGCCGTCATACAAGCATGAAACTCATGCTTTTCTAATGGAACAGGAGCACCATAAAATGCTACTATAGCGTCCCCGATATATTTATCCAAAGTACCTTTATGATCAAGCAAAATATTTGTCATTTCAGTTAAATATTCATTCATGAGGCTTACCATTTTTTCTGGCTCTAATACCTCAGAAAAAGAGGAGAAACTTTGAATATCTGAAAAAAATGCAGTGTGATAACCTGCCTGTCCACCTAATTTTGGCTCTTGTTTATCTTCATACATTTGATCAATTAAGTCTGGAGATATATAGGCACCAAATGTATTTTTTAAGAATTTTTTATCTTTTTGCTCAATTATAAAATCATATAATACAATCCCTATATATGTTGTTACCAGACCAGCCAATGGTGCCACTATTGGAATGACATATGATTGTGAAATATCAGGAAGATAGGTTTTAAATAATCCTGGATTATTTACCAATATTGATTCAGGAAGAATAGATAATATAGTATTTTTTATTAACCAAAAAATGTCATCTACAAATACCCCGCAAGCAATACCAAAAAAAATTATACCTTCAAATAAAATTAGGATACCTGCTGTTATTGGGTTCATAAATGATAAGAAAAAGAATGCAATCAGACTCAATATTGCTATAAGAAAAGTATGACTAATTGGATATGGATTATATGGATTAATTAAATCTGTTAATTGACCTCCCATCACATTGATAAAATTTTCATCTAATAATGTTTGTATTGCATTTCCATGAGTTTCCATTCCAGGTGTAAGCTGCTGAATATCCCAATAATTATAATAAGGTGTTTGTTTATAATCATGGTGAACTTCAACTGAAGTCCCAATAACTACAATTTTATTATAGAAAGGGGAATTAGTAACATCATATTCCTCACTAATTCCCATTGCCTCCATCATTTCTTGACGCTCTTGTAAATTATCAATCGCTTGAATCCAATCAGGTATTTCACCAGGGATAAATTGATCCATCCAATCTAAGTCCTCTATTGGATCTCTTAATGTGACATCCTTTGTGTCAATAACATAAGCTAGGGAGTATTTAGGAAAAGTTCCCCAAGGAGGAAGATTTTTTTCTCCTCTATATTTATATGCTGATGGTGGACCATAATAATTCACTAAAAATGAATTTCCTGCACCATAAGCATTTATATTATACCCTCCATAATCCCAATTCAGATTATCAGCATCAAAATACGGTTTAGCAGTATCAGAAATACCTTTATATGCTTTAAATGCTTTAACAGCAAGTGTAAGATAAGCTTTATCAGGCACATGTGCCATTTCACCAAAAAGAGCGTATCGACGCGAGAAGCCATCTTCATCCATCTGATCATTAATCAATCCGAGCTCTGGTTCCGCACGCATTACTTGTTTGACTGGATATGATATATATTGAGGAGGGACTGAAGTAGGTTCTGTAACCATTTTTATAGGCATAATCACTGTTGTCCCAAACATTTGAGCTTCTGCTACCGCTTCACCAAGCATATCATCTCCGTGCCTAGGAATTAATCGAGGAAGTGATTCCATTATATAATTAGCTTGAATTGAATCTCGAACTCCTGGAACCTGATCAATAATATATTGAGAAGAAGTGGAAGAAATGAGATCTTTATATATTTCAGATCGATTTTCTGGTGCATCAAATTGAATATCAAAAACAATTACCTTTGCTCCAGCTTTATATAAGTTTTTAATCACTTTACCCCAAACATTTCCGCGAGGATAGGGCCATTCTTCTGGCATTAGTCGCCATGCTTCATCGTCAACTTCTACTAAGACAATATCAGTACCCCTTTTAATATAGGTTGAATCTGATGCTGTCCAACCCGTTAGAGGACCTCTCACTGAATCAAAACGATAATCATACATTTTTAATTCCATTGTATCAAAAATGCCAAACCAGTGAGCAAATGAAATAATGATAATTGCCCCAAAAGTAATTAGCCATCCAACCCACTTATTTTGGAAGTATTTTATTATATCTTGAACTGAAAAATTCATCATTAAAAGTTATAATTAAGTGTAACTACAATACCTGATGAATTTGTCTCAACAAATTTTTGACTAGGAACACTATAAACTCTAATATATCCTACTAATGTAGCACTTAAATTAGTTTGCATTTGATAATCAGCTCCCGCTCTTATTCCAAGTAATTGAGAATTAATTTTGCTTCGGCTATCCATCAATGATATTGCTCCACGAGCTAACATCCTATTATTTAATAAGCGATAATTAGCTGAAATTGAAAAATTAGTCCAAGTATACGATGTCTTAACTAATTTGTTTTCACTCATAGAAGGAATATCTAGTTTCGTCTGATTGAACTGGGTAACTGTCTTTAGCTCACTAGGGAAAATTGATGATAAGTTAATCGAAATCGTTTTTGAATCAGTCTTTGGGAATAAATAAGCTGAGCTTCTTTTGTTACTTAAATTATCCAAGTTTGTAACTCCACCCAAACTTAAAACTATATTCTGTTTAATATTGCCACTAGAGAATGGCATTGTTAATGCCATCATATTTGTTGAGGCTTTCGAATCTTCTCTTAAATCAACAGTTTTACTTCCTATAGAGTCCAATTGACTTTTTTCATTATTTTTTCCAATAGATTGATAATTAATTACAAATGTAGGCATCCCAGGGCCTGGTAAAAATGTAAAATTCATAAAAAAAGTGTTAGTATTTAATGGATTTGCAGTAGTTCGTAATATTTTATTATCTAAATGTTTAAATCCAATATTTAAAAATAATTTTCTATTCATAAGTGAGATTCGATCTGATAAAGTAAATTGCCGAGAATTTCTTCTCAAAAACGGATTACCAAGTGAAATAAACTCTGGACCTATTTGTCGATATTCAACTAAAATACTATTACCCCCATAATTACCTCTTAAGCGAATATTAAATGCAGAGGACGGCATATTAATTAATGTTGCTAGCGGATTGGATGTCAATGTATTTATATCAAAAGGAACTAAGGGGGTCATACTTGAATTAATAATAAATATATCTTGAAATTTAATGGGATCAAAAAATATAGCTCCTGTATCAATTTTTGATGAACTTGATATTTCATTACCAAGACTATCGTATTGGACACCAATCCAACCATCTAAAGAATCATCAGCAATTGTATCTAAAGCTGCACGTGACATAGCTCCATCCCAAATATCTCGATTAAATAAACTCATGTCCCAATTAAAATCAAGCTTAAGTCTTTTATTATCAAAAGCTGTACCAACATTAAATCCCAACAATAAATTATCTAAGGGTTTCTGACCCATCCAATTGGTGCTTGGATTATTCAATTTATCACCTTGATTAAGTAATTTATTATTGAATTCATCTAAAGTATAATTTCCTGGATCAATTCCTGGAATAGATGAATCAATAGAAAATAATGATTTATCTAATATATGTTTAACTGAAGATGTGTCATCACGCATTTTCATAAAATGAAATCCCATTTTAATATCAGATAAGAGATTAGCATTTAGTTTCAAACCAAATATTTTCCTTTTAAAAGCAAATCCTGTTCTATCTAAAAAATAGGTTTTTGACCCATCGTCATTAGTAGCTATCAAATCTTTAATCAATTGATAACCACCATTAATATGGCCAGATTCATTAACAGCACGGTTTAATTCACCATTAATAAATTCAAACTGTAATCGTTTAAAATCAAGCTTTAGACCCCAACCCCTGACCCGTTTACCATCAATTGTAAATTGGTTGAATTGCGGGTAAAAATCACCAATTCTCAAATTCAAAAAACTCCCAATTAGGAGTTGGGTTCCAAACCTATTATGTGGTTGTGCATATGGAGATTCTCTTGAAGTGAACCGTAAATTAGTGTTTAACTTTGCCCACTGTAGGTCAAATGAGAAATCACCGTTCACTTCAGCAATATTTAATTTTGTCTCTGAGACTTGCTCTGTTGAAAGTCGGCTATTCAATCTACCATCATATTTAAAAACCGGTAAAACTTCTTGTCTCTTTTTCCCCACAATAAAACTCCATTTGAAGGGAGCCATATCTTGCAAATCAATATCTTTCATATTGATTTGCACAGAATGTGTTCCCATAGAAATAGGACCTGGATCTAATATTAAAATTCCATCTTCAAATGTCATTTCTGAAGACATATCTTTTCCATCTAATAATAATTTAACGGAAGAAGGATCTAATTGATCGGCGTTAAATAATGATGCAGCAATTAATAATTCATTTTGTTTAACAATTGTATTGGGTTCAGGAGACAATATCAAAACTTGAGCCATAGGTAACTTACCAAAAGCACTATCCTCGATTCTTTTCTTAGAAAGAACAACTTGAAGAAATACCGGATTATTAAAAGGATCAACTCTAGGATATGAAATTAATCGATTTTGAGAAAATTCAAATGCTATCGCATATTCAATACCTTTTTCTGTTAATCCAAAGCCTGGGATCGTTGCTTTCCAATTAAATCCAGTATTTACAAAATCAATTTCTAAAAATGATTCAGCACCAGGCAACCTGTAATAGAGCTTAGCTTCGATTGGATCTTCAATCTCAATTAGAGATACTGATATAATTAAGTCTTCACCAATTATTCCATTTGGCGGAGCTATATGATGAAGTTTTTTTATCTGGGAATAGTAAAGTGGCGAAGATAGGAAAAATAGGATAAGAATTATCCCAAATTGGTTAAACTTATTTTTATAATACACAGTACGAATTAATTATATTCAATAACCAATGCTTTTTTCTTTCCAGAAGCGTCCTTGAATTCAATTCGAAGTTTTTGATTACCGCCCTTTCCAGATGGATCTTGTGGTATAGTTTTAGGATCTGTTTTATAGGACTGTAATTTTCCATCTTTTGTTGAAAGCCCGGTAATTCCACTAGGGATATCAATTATGTTTCCTGAAATTTTATTAGTTAATTGAATAACCCCTTCAATTCCAATAATAGAGTCTCCATTATTTTTATCAGATATCACCCAAAAGTCAGTGCCTTTCACAGATGCAACTGAAACAGCAGTTTGTACATCAAAGTCTCGATTTTGTTGTTTTCCTATCTGTGCTCGAATTGTCCCACCTTTCAAACCAATTTGTTTTGCAATAGCTCGGTTTTTCTTATTACCTGAAATTATCACTTCCGTATTCTCTTTTATTTTAAGTGCAGATTTATCATCTATAAATAGCAAAGCTACAAATCCACCCTTCCCCGTTGTAATTAGGTCTCCACTTTCAACAATATGTCCTTTGTTTAATGATTTGGAGAAACCTTTTCCTCGAACAAATTCAACTGAACCGATTACTTTTGTTGCAACAGCGATTCTTTCACCACTGTACAATAAAGAAAAGATGAAAACTAATGATAATAAGGTTTTAAAAAATTGCATTACTTAATTTTCAACCTCTACTGATTGAATTGAAATTTCGTCTTTAATTATTTGATCCAATATTTTTTGCAGTGTTTTTTCATCAATATCTGAATCATTTAAGGAAGTAGTTCCAATTTGGCCAAAACCTTCTAGAACTCCATCTGAACCAAAAATAGAATTATATCTCTCATTTCCTAACGCTCTTCTCAATTTTTGAATAACTGTACTTTCTATTTTTGGGATTGATAATTCAGATGGATTAGATAGCTTAAATGCATATATAACTGAAGGTTGATCCTCCATTCCATTTGTAGTAGGAACCTTTGTTTTAATCTGCCAAACGTAAATTTTTCCATATTCAAGGTTTCGAGCATCACTCATAGGATACTGATAAGAACTTATATCTTCTAATTTTAACCAATTTTGGCTTTGGTCAAATGGTAGAGTCCTCTCATCATTAATTGCTTCTTCGACCGAAGAATGGATTGCAGGTTTAAATTCAGCTACACGGATATAAGTTTCACAGTTTAAACAATATCCTTTGTTCCAATTGAATACCGGATATTTGTTATAAACAATATTAAATGATGTATCTACTATAGAGCCCCCAGGTGACTCGAGATTAAGTCCTGTTGGAGATTCGACTATAATTGTATTCATATCTTGATCCGATAAGGTCAAATCAAACTTGCTAGAGCCCGAAAAAACTTTTAGTTCAAATTGATATTCTCCATCAGCCAATTTCCCAGTTGTCATTAACGCACTGGTTAATTGATCAAATTCCGAAGGGTTAAGAGACTCTTTAGTAGTAATCAAAATAGGAATCA
>JAYZKF010000171.1:0-8803 GCA_036163755.1 Fidelibacterota bacterium | reverse complement strand
AAAAATTAATAGCAAAAATACCAGGTACTACTAAGATGAAAATGCTGATTATTAAAATGATTAACATCCCAGTTTGAAGAAGTCCGTAATATCGAATACCAATGATATTAATACAAAAAAAGAAGATTAATACAACTGAAGCTGACATTTTAATATTTATATCTGGAATGAAGAAAGTTAGATACTCTCCAAAACTAGTGGCCATGAATGTTATGGCCCCAACAAAAGCCATGAGTTTCATCCATACAGCAATGAATCCAATATAATAATTATTAAACGTTCGGGATATATGGATATAGGCTCCCCCAGGTCTCATTCCCAATGGCGTGGAGATAAATACACTATATGCCAATGCAGTGGACAATATTATTGGAGCAAATAATAAATATGCGAATGGAACAGCAGAACCTGCTATTGCACCAGCTTCACCTGTAACTCTAAATACTCCTGCACCAATAAGTATGCCAACAATTGTTGCATATGCAGAAAACTTCCCTAGATCTCGTTTTAATAAATGCATAATATCAGATTAAAAAAATAAACTTTTCGATTTGCTGATTATTTTTCTTTATAAAAGCATCCTTTCCCTAAAATAGCCAGCATTGGTGCCATGATTAAATTGATTAATGATAATAACTGCCAATTCCAATATTCTCCATATGATACTCCTAAAGTAGTTGTGAGAAAAATTGTGGTAGCATGCCAAGGTACAAGACTTTCGAACATAGTCCCATAATCTTCTATTGACCTTGATAGAACTTTTCGCGATAACCCACTTTCATCATAACGTTTAGCAAAGGCATCCCCAATAATAAAACTAGTTGCAGATTGGTTTGAAGTTATACCGTTTGTAAATGCCGTTGCAAAAAGAGAGGATATTATAAGAGAAGCTCTTGATTTAATAAAGCCAAAAGTTCGATTTACAATTGAAGACATAGCATCGATTATGTCAATAGTCCCAATAAAAACAAATACCATTATTGAAAAAATAATTGCTTCGTTTAATTCATAAAGCCCACCTCGATTAAATAAAATAGAAATATTATTAGGTAAATTTTGTACCCAGAAAGCCATCTTGGTATCAAACCCTTTATTTATAGTGGACATTATATCAGCAGATGAATAGGGTTGGAAAAATATTGCTAGTATTGCAGCAGAAAGAGATGAACTTAGAAGGGTTGGCAGTGTAGCCATTTTCTTTATTGAACCTACCAAAACAATAATTGGAGGTATTAATAGCCAAATATTAAAATTAAATATTGATGAAATAGCCTCTAAGGTTACAGTCACTTGATTTGTGTCTACCTTAGAAATGGCAGGTGGGAATATAAAACCTAGTATAAAATAAATTATTCCAGCAATTATGGCAGATGGTAAAGTTGTTATCATCATGGATTGAATATGTTCATAGAGGTCAACTTCAGAGGCCATAGCTGCTATATTTGTAGTATCTGATAAAGGTGAAAGCTTATCTCCAAAAAATGCTCCACCTACTATAGCACCTGCTGTTATTCCCAAATTTGCGTCGATAACAGCTGCTACTCCAATAATAACTACTCCAATGGTACCTATAGACCCCCATGATGTGCCAGTTAGTGTTGAAAAAATAATTGGTATAAGAAAAGCTAAAATATAAATGTATGAAGGATTAATTAAGTTGATTCCAAAATAAATTAGCATAGGAATAGTTCCACTTATAATCCATGTTCCTATAATAACCCCAATTGCGAAAAGAATTAATATTGCTGGGAATCCTTTAGATAATTTTTTAATTATACTATCTTGTATATCAGTCCACTTAAATCCTAGTGTTAATAGTTCTGCGATAGCAAAGAATGCTGCTAACATAAACACGACTTCTAATGGAAATGCAGGCTGGTGAAAAAATTTCGGTCGCAAGAGCATACCATAAATAATAATAATTCCTAGAAAAAGAACAGGAAGTATTGTTTGGATAAATGAGAGTTTATTTTTTTTCATTTATGATGCAATAATTTGAAATAATCCTTAAAACAAACTGCCCCAGATTTATCTGGGGCAGTAGACTAATCACTTTTTGTTTATTTATTTACTTAAATGGTTCAGTAACTATATCTGAGCCGGCATTTTTCTTTGACTCTTTTACAATTCGTTCAACTTCACGCATTAAATTTTTATTTTCAAAAACTACTCCATCTTTAATTGTATGTATAATGCCTTTGCTCCTATACATTCTTTCAGTATCAGGATCCATTTTAATTGCACCAAAAGGGTAAAGATATCTAAAATTCTCAGCAGGGCTTCCATCTACAACTAATATATCTGCTATATATCCTTTTTGAATCATCCCAAGTTTAGGTTCTAGAATAGTTTGAGCACTATTATAGGTAGCGCTTTGTAATACTTCTAAAGGATGCATTCCAGATTCTAATACTAATTGTAGTTCGCGAATATTGCCAAAACCACCTGTAGACCATTGATAGTTATCATCAGTACCGTAAGCTACACGCCCACCTCTTTTATTAAATTCAAAAATAAGATCACCCCAAAGATCGTACATAGAATGCCAACGATACTCATCTAATGATGTCCAATTGTATTGAAAAGAAGCATGCATATGAGGACTGGGAAGATGCATTTCCCACAACGCTTGATGCGTGTATTTTTCATGCCATGGAAGCCCATGAGCTCTTACAATATCTCGATTGGCTTCATAAGTTGCCCGATTAGGTTGCATTGTGACGCCATAATGTACTAGAGAGTCAGCTATATCATTTAATAAGCGGTGTTTTGTTTCAGGATTTTCCCCTGCTTCTATCCAGACTTGTGCAGCTTCACGAAATCTTATATTTTCATCCATATAACTATAGTCTACTGGATAATTCATTACGCCACGGTTCAAAGCTGATTCAGCATATCCATAATGATGCACAATCATTGATACTCCTAAGCGTGCCGCATCTAAAGCATTTACTTGGGAAGTAGAAGATGGTTGGATATGAACCGCTGTTAGCCCTCCAGCTTTTTCTATAGCTTTTGCAGCTGCGCCAAAAATTGTAGGATTCCAGCACAAATTATTTATATATACCTGTCGTACTCCATTCCTAATCATCTTTTTTGCAACTTTGTCAGCATTTATGGGATTCATAATAAATTCTTCATCAAAATCAGTTTTACTTCCCCATCCATATAACGGAAATAGTCTAGGAGAGATCACCTCATTATTACGCTCAGCCAATAAGATATCTTGGACTCTTTTCTCTTCTGCAGGACCTATTGATGTTACACCTGTAGCTAATTGAAGATAGAAAATGTAATCCAGAGGTAATGATTCATTTCTAAGATGCAGATGCAGATTTAACATTCCTGGCATTACAAATAGGTTGTCACCTTCAATAACTCTATCACCTTTCATGCGATCAGGCTTTTTTGGATCATGCCTTTGCATTTTAGCAATGACGTTTCCTGTAACAAGTATGTCAAAAGGTCCATTTGCAGGACCTCCGTGCCCTGGAATAACCATTGCATTTCGTATTACTAAGTTTTGATATGGACCTGCACCTAGGTCACCAAAGTCAACTTGTTTTGTCGGATTAGGCTTGAATTCAACTTTCTCTAATTGGGGCAATGCCAAAGAATGAATAGAACAAGCCAGAATAATCAAATTGCGTAATTTCATAAAACTCTCCTCAAATTATATATAAAGGATATGCATTGAAATAGGCAAATAGCAACAGTTTATGGATTAAAATTGATAATAATCCAAAATAGTAAAAATTAGGGCAGTTACCCAAGCACCTGTTGCTACTAATGCAAAAATACTACGTCCCATCTTTGTTTTTGGCATAGTCTGAGGGATTTGATCTGTTTTAAAAGAAATCAAAATATCGATCATGGGAATAGAGGTTATAATTAGAAATAATAGACTTGTCTTCATAATCAAATTTATGATTCGATAACTTCTTTTAGAGTCATTTATTAATTTATTATATTATTTTATATTGATATTAATCATATTTAAATAACGATTTATTTAAGGAATTATCAATGAGACCAAATTGGAAGGGTATTTACCCTGCATTAACTACAAAATTTACTGATGATTATAAATTAGATGTAGATGCATATTTAAGTAACATTGATGTGCAAATAAAATCCGGGATACATGGCTGTGTTATTGCTGGAAGTTTAGGAGAGGCTAGCACATTGACTCAAGATGAGAAAGTTACACTTTTGACAGCTACCGTATCACATGTAAATGGCAAAATTCCTATAGTGATGAATATTGCTGAACAATCAACTGTTGAAGCAGTTACGGCAGCTGAAAATGCAGAGAGGAATGGAGCTGACGGGCTTATGATGTTGCCGCCTATGCGATATGTTTCTGATGCTAGAGAAACTGTAGAATTTTACAGAGCAGTAGCTACTTCATGTGGATTACCAATTATGACTTATAATAATCCACATGATTATAAGATTGAAATCACTATACCAATGTTTGAAGAATTATTGAAGATAGATACTATTGAGGCTACAAAGGAATCAACTAGAGACGTAACCAATGTAACAAGGATGCGAAATGCGTTTGGGAATGATATAAAAATTTTATGTGGAGTTGATACATTAGCATTAGAAGAGTTGACGTTGGGTGCAGATGGTTGGGTAGCTGGTCTCGTAGATGCTTTTCCAAGAGAAACTGTAGTAATATATGAACTAGTGCAGCAAAACCGTATTGAGGAAGCACGTGATATATATCGATGGTTTATGCCTCTTTTGGAATTAGATATTCATCCAAAATTAGTTCAGTATATAAAATTGGCAGAAGTAGCAACTGGAATTGGTACAGAAAATGTGCGTCCACCGAGATTATCATTAGTGGGCAATGAAAGGAAACATGTTCAAAAGATTATAGATGATGCTCTTGCTGTAAGACCAGAAATGCCAAAGATATGAATGGAGAATTCATGATTGAATCAAATATCATTGGTTTTCAAACCAGCTCTAAAAGTGATTCATTCACAGTTGGAGTAAATCCAGCCACAAATGAAACTCTAACTGGAAAATTTTCAAATGCCAATCAAGATGAAATCAATATTGCTGTTGAACAAGCTTCAAAAGCATTTGAGATATATAGCAAGGTTTCAGGTAAAGAAAAAGCTCAATTTTTAAATACTATTGCAGAAGAAATTGATGTTTTAGGGGATGAATTAATTTCAAGATGCTGCGCAGAATCAGGGTTACCTGAAATTAGAATCAAAGGTGAAAAAGGTAGGACTATTGCCCAACTTCAGATGTTTGCTAACTTGATAGAAGATGGATCGTGGCGAGAAGCCACTATTGATAAAGCAATACCTGATAGAGATCCTGTTCCAAAGCCTGATGTCAGACGAATATTAATACCAATGGGGCCAGTTGTGGTTTTTGCTGCAAGCAATTTTCCTTTAGCCTTTTCCACTGCAGGAGGTGATACTGCTTCAGCTTTAGCAGGAGGAAATCCTGTAATAGTAAAAGCTCATCGCGCTCACCCTGGCACAAGTGCTATGATAGGTTTAGCTGTAGTAAAAGCTGCAAAAAAGACTGGGATGCCTGATGGAGTTTTTTCACTCCTTCATGGATTGGGCTCCGTTGTTGGACAAGGTCTTGTTAAGCATCCAATGGTAAAAGCAGCAGGATTTACTGGTTCTCAAAAGGCGGGAAGAATCCTTTATGACTTAGCAAATCAACGTAAAGAGCCCATCCCTTTCTTTGCTGAAATGGGAAGTGTTAATCCAGTTATGATTTTTCCAAGTAGTCTTAATTCCGAAACAGCGGGTATTTTAGCAGGCTCAATCACTATGGGTGTTGGTCAGTTTTGCACAAATCCTGGAATAATTATAAGTATTGAAAGCGATGAAATGTCAGAGTTTATTAGCCAATTAGGACATGATTTGGCTCAAGTAAACCCGGATACTATGCTGACTGAACAAATATCTAAAGTATATAACCAAGAGGTTGAAAGTCTATTAAGTCATAACAAAATTAAATTGGAAGCACGAGCTAATAATTCAAAAAATAAGAATGAGGGCAGAGCCACTTTAGTATCTGTGTCTGCTAAAGACTTTATTAATAATCCAAAATTATCTGAAGAGGTTTTCGGTCCATATAGTCTAATAATTAGATGTAAAAATAAATCTGAAATTGAAAAAGTTTTGCATTCCCTTGATGGGCAGTTAACTGGATCGATCTTTGGAGATAGTTCAGAATTATCTTTATATGAATCCGCTGTAAATATATTAGAATCCAAAGTTGGAAGATTAATTTTTAATGGTGTGCCAACTGGAGTAGAAGTTTGTCCATCAATGCAGCATGGTGGTCCTTATCCTGCTTCATCTGACTCACGATTTACTTCTGTAGGGACAGCTGCAATTAAACGGTTTGTACGACCTATAACTTATCAATCTTGGCCAAATGATAAATTGCCGGATGAGCTTAAAAATAATAATCCCTTGAATGTTTTACGAAATATTGATGGTCATTTGACAAAGGATTAATTTTCATGCCAAAACATATTTTCGAATGTATTGATGCTCATACCTGTGGAAATCCTATACGATTAGTAGTATCAGGAGGCCCAAAATTAGAAGGTAGAACTATTGGTGATAAACGCCAGCATTTTATGCAAGAATATGATTGGGTTTTACGAGGATTAATGTTTGAGCCTAGAGGTCATGATGTTATGTCTGGAAGTTTATTATATCCACCTAGTAGCTCTGAATATGATATCGCTATATTATTTATTGAGACTAGCGGGTGTTTACCCATGTGTGGACATGGCACTATTGGGACAGTTACAATGATGATTGAAGAAGGAATAGTAAAGCCAAAAAATGATGGAGTGGTTGTATTAGAGACTCCTGCAGGTAGAGTAGATGCTTATTATACTATGGAAGCTAATAAAGTGAGTTCTGTTAAAATTGTGAATGTTCCTTCTTTCTTATACTCTACAGAATTGACGATAGAATCGTCTCATTTAGGTCAAATAAAACTAGATGTTTCATATGGGGGGAATTTTTATGCAATTATTGATAAACAGAAAAATTATAAAGGAATGGATGAATTTACTGCTAGTGAGTTAGGTGATATGAGTCGAGAGATTCGCAAAAAAATCAATAATCAATATAAATTTGTTCATCCTAATGATGAACGCATTAACAAATGTATTCATATTCTTTGGACTGGCGATCCCAAAGTAGCTGGCTCAACTGCTAGGAATGCAGTGTTTTATGGTGAAAAAGCGATTGATCGATCTCCTTGCGGTACTGGAACGTCTGCTAGAATGGCTCAGTGGTTTAGTAAAGGGAAATTAACTCTAGGCGATGAGTTTGTTCATGAAAGTATTATTGGCAGTCAATTTATTGGTAGGATTGAAAAGAAAGATAAGATAGGTGATTATGATGCAATAGTACCGAGTATTCAAGGTTGGGCTAAAGTATATGGTTATAACAAGATCATTATTGATACCGATGATGATCCTTTTGCTCATGGGTTCCAGGTAATTTGATTTGTCGCATTCTAATGTAATTATTATAGGGGGTGGTGCGATAGGGCTAAGTACAGCTTATTATCTCAATCGTTCTGGTTTAAGTGTAACAATTGTAGATGCTAATGAACCCAATAGTGAGATTATTTGCTCTTGGGGGAATTCAGGCATGATTGTTCCAAGCCATATTGTTCCTTTGGCAGCTCCAGGTGTAATCAAACAAGGTTTGAAATGGCTTTTAGATGCCGAGAGTCCTTTTTCTATAGAACTTAAGCCGAGCTTAGAAATGTTGTCATGGTTATTAAAGTTTAGAAAGGCAGCAAATTCAAATCACGTAGAAAGCGGTGCGAAATTACTTCAAGAGCTTGGATTAAGATCAAGAAAACTATATTTGGATATCGGAGAAAAAATAGATATTGGCTTAGAAACTAATGGGATTTTAATGTTATGTAATTCTGAATCGGCTATGGAAGAAGAGTTTAAAATATCAAAAATGGCCCGAGATTTGGGGATGGAAGCAATTGATTTGGATCAAAGTGGGGTTCAGAAATTAGAAACAGGGATGAGAGTAGATGTTAAAGGTGGAGTTCATTACCCTCTAGATTGTAACATTGACCCTGTTCTTTTTATGGATCTAATGAAAACATACCTCATTCAAAACGGTGTTACTATAAATTATAAAAAGCCTATTACAGAAATTATAGTTAATCAAAATAGGGTTGAGTCAGTTAAATCGAATGACGAATCTTGGTCGGCAGATTACGTTGTGTTATCTGCTGGTTCATTTTCATCTAAATTAGTAAAACAAATTGGATTAAAAATGCCATTGATGAGTGGTAAAGGTTATTCATATACATTGGAATCACCTAAAACAAAACCATCTGTACCTGCCATATTAATTGAAGCAAGAATTGCTTCTACCCCGATGGGAGAAAAATGGCGATTTGGCGGTACAATGACAGTAACTGATTCCAATCGATTGATCAATAAAAAAAAGTTATATGCTATGGCCAGATATGTAAAAAATTATTATCCTGAATACGAATCCTCGTGGGTTCATGGATTTAAACCATGGGTAGGCTTGCGCCCCTTATCTGCTGATGGGATTCCATATATTGGATCTTTCAAAAAAATCCCAAATTTAATTGCTGCGACAGGCCATGCCATGATGGGTATAAGTATGGCACCAGTCACTGGTGAAATAATAAATAATATAATTTCAGGACAAAAATCCAATTTTAACCTAAAAATGCTTTCACCTGACCGATTTTAAAATCAAATGATTTATAAATTATATTTAAAGGT
>JAYZKF010000170.1:0-6831 GCA_036163755.1 Fidelibacterota bacterium | reverse complement strand
TTGAGAATTAAATTTCTTGAAGGAGCTCAGAGAAAACATAAAATTTCCAAAACCAAAGCTAATAGTATATATGAATTAATTGAAAAATTTGCAGAATATGGATTTAATAAAAGTCATTCTACTGCATATGCCTATGTTGCATATCAAACAGCTTGGTTAAAAACCCACTATCCAGCCGAGTTTATGAGTGCGAGTTTAACAAGTGAAATGTCTAATATTGATCGTATTGTTATTCTTATTAATGAATGTAGAAAAATGAAAATAGAGGTTGATCCTCCTGATATAAATATATCAGATATTAATTTTCATCCTATAAATAAAAGCACTATTTCATTTGGGCTCAATGCAATTAAAAATGTTGGAACAAAAGCACTTGAACAGATCTTGGAATCAAGAAGTAAGAATGGAAAGTTCAATACAATATTTGATTTTACTTCACATGTGAGTTTAAAAGCCGTAAATAAAAAAGTGTTGGAAAGCTTAAATATGGCTGGTGCATTAGATTCTTTAAAAGGTAATCGTTCACAAAAACATAACTCAATTGAGACTGCACTAAAATTTGGTCAGACAATTCAAGAAAATAATGCTAGAAATCAAGTAGATCTTTTTGGCTCAAAAAATTCAAATGGTCAAGATATGTCCCTTGTTCCTCAATTAGAATCAAGCGATGAATGGAAAGAAAGTCAACTATTAGAAAATGAGAAAGAAGTCTTAGGTCTTTATCTCTCAGGGCATCCATTACTAAAATATGCAGATGAATTAGAAGAATTTTCAAATTTTGATTTTACAGATAAAGTTATAATGAATAATGATAATAAAGTTCGTATAGGAGGTGCAATTAATGAAGTTAAAATGCACTTTGACCGTAAAAATAACCAAATGGCTTTCTTCAAATTAGATTGTCTTGGTGGACAAGGTGAGATATTAGCATTTAGTGATACATTTTCGAAGTACAAACAATTAATCAAAAATGATAATGTAGTTTTTGTTAAGGGTAAACCAACTGATGATACTGATTTTTCTGATTTAAAGATTATTGCTGACGAAATTATAACAGTTGATAAAGCAAGAGACATTTATTCAAAAAATATTAATATAAGAATTGATCCAGGCCAAATGACAAATGTTGATGTCCAAGTATTATTTGATCTGGCAAAAGATCATAAAGGAAAATGTGGCTTAATGTTTCATATACCGACAGATAGAGGAAAACAACAACGAATTTTTTCCCATAATATCAAAGTTTCGGCGCATCGATCATTTCTTAAGAAACTTAGAGATAATTATGGTAAAGACAATGTTTGGGTATCAGATTAATCATTTGTCGATTCAATAAATTATTAATTGTAATTTCGCTTTAAATGGAACGTAAAATTAGAATTTTAATGGCTAAACCAGGTCTGGATGGTCATGATAGAGGTATAAAAGTACTTGCTGCTGCCTATCGGGATGCCGGGATGGAAGTAATATATTTAGGATTACGTCAAACACCTGAAAAAATAGTTTCTTCTGCATTACAAGAAGATGCAGATGTAATTGCTTTATCAAGTTTAAATAATGCACACATGACTATTTTCCCAAATATTTTAAAATTAATGAAAGAAAATAAAATAGATGATGTACTGCTTGTTGGTGGTGGAATAATTCCGAAAAAAGATGTTTTAACATTAGAAGATATGGGGGTAGGAAAATTATTTGGGCCTGGCACACCCGTGCAAGAAACTGTAGATTATATCACTAATTGGGTTAAAGAAAATCGTCGTTAAATGGAATTAAATAATATTACAGAATTAGAATTGTATTTTGCAGATCACTTTGATACTGTTTTATTCCCAGTTTTAGCTGAAATATATCAAAGTAAGGGGGAATATGATCGTGCAAAACGAGTTTGCGAAATAGGATTAAAACATCACCCTGATTCTACAGAAGGTATTTTTATTTTAGCACAAGCAGAGATGGGATTAGGAAATTTGAATGTTTCTGAAAAACTTATGAAAAAAGTTTTAGAAAAATATCCTGATCACCAAACAGCTGTAGCAGCACTACCAATGATTCAAGAACAATTGGGGAGATCTGACAATACCCTTTCTGCAAGTTGGAAACGTGCACAAGATGCTGATCCAAATAATCAATTCGCCAATGATTATTTATCTCCTAAAAAGTCTAAAAAAACAAAAAAATCAAAAACAAAAAAACCAATTCCAACTGATATTATTTTACAGGAAGTTGCGGTTAGCCCACGTTTAGCAACATTTACATTAGTTCATGTACTTAAAGAGCAAGGTCTTTATAACAGAGCTTTAGATGTTCTTGATATTTTAGATGAAAAAGGTGAAAATAAAGATAGAATTGAAGCTGAACGTCAATCTATTATGACAGAATTATAACAGATTAATTTTTACTGATACAATCATCAGTATTATTTGAAATCTATTATTTCAATATATGAATATTGATGAAGCTATAAAATTTTTGCAACAAGCCGACCCAACTATGGCAAAGCTTATAATAAAATTTGATCCTCCTACTCTCAAGCCTAATCAAAATTATTTCAAATCACTGGTACGATCAATTATTTACCAGCAATTAAGCAGCGCCTCGGCAAGGGCAATTTATAATAGATTCAAAAATTTATTCGAGGAGGACTTTTTTTTAAATACAGATAACATATTAAAAATACATTCTAGAGAGTTACAAAAAGTTGGGTTGTCTAAACAAAAAATTATTTATTTAAAAGAACTCTCAAAACAATGGCACGTTATACAGAAAAAATTTTCTAATATTTCAATGATGAGTAATCATGAAATAAGTAAAACATTACTAAAGGTTAAAGGCATAGGGCAATGGACAGTAGACATGTTTTTGATTTTTACATTAGCTAGGGAAGATGTGTTTCCATCTGGGGATTTAGCAATTAAAAAAGGATTTGCGACTATAAGAAATATGGATACTCTGCCAACTGAAAAATTCATGAAAGATGAATCAAAAATATGGAAACCATTCAGGACTGTTGCATCTTTGTACCTTTGGAAAATTACTGATGGCGAATTTGAATGGTGAGTTAATTCTTCTTATCTACAGGAATTGTTGTTTTACTATTCCCTGATCCACCCGAGCCTCCAGAACTCCCTCCGGATTTTATTCCTGATTGTCCTGAAATATTAGGGGAGCCGCTATTTACACCTCTTGAACTTTGAGTGGAGTTTATATTAGGATTTTGTTGATCAAAAATAACTTTAGTCTCAGTTTGGTAAACAGAAACTCTTTTTTCTCCAATAATTAATATTTCATCTGATGTATGATAGTTACAATATAATTGTATGGTTTGAGCATTTATGTTTTCTGTTTTACTATTAAAAGTTTCAATAATTTTTTTTGTTGATTTAGAAAAATAGTGTTC
This sequence comes from Fidelibacterota bacterium, assembly GCA_036163755.1. Taxonomy (GTDB): domain Bacteria; phylum Fidelibacterota; class Marinisomatia; order Marinisomatales; family TCS55. The sequence goes on along the minus strand of JAYZKF010000170.1, from coordinate 3,431 downwards.
CTGTCCTTTAAAATCAAATGCCCATATTTCTTTAGATTCGGCGTCAAATTGAATTTTATTTGCCATGGTTAAATTTGGTGCAGGCACCTGTTTTTTGCTTGAAACACAAGAATTAAACACGATCATTAAAAATAATAAAAAAAATAAACGGCAAGAGTTATTCTTCAATAATAAATTCATATTGATTAAACTTACACATCAATTTAAAATAAACCAAATTACGCAGTTATGTTTAAAAAAAGTCATTACGCAGTTATAGCTATTATAGCAATTTCATTTATACTATATAGTTCAATTAAGCCTATTTATCATACTGAAATAAATGAAAAATTATTTGAAGATTACAATGTTACGATATATCGCGATAATTGGGGTGTTCCTCATATTTTTGGTATAAAAGATGAAGATACTGCATATGGCTTGGCATTTGCTCATGCTGAAGATGATTTTGAAACAATTCAAAATATCATATTGGCTTCTAAAGGACGTCTAGCTCAAGAACATGGCAAAGTTGGTGCAGCAAATGACTATATGGTTCAGCTACTAAAAATTCATGATGTTGTAAATAATAACATTGGTCAAGTATCTAATAATATTAGTGAAATATGTGATGCTTATGCTGATGGACTAAATCACTATGCTTTAATTAATCCGGATAAAGTTATTAGAGGATTCTTCCCAGTTTCAGGTAAAGATATTATTGCTGGGTTTGTTCACCGAATGCCATTAATGTTTGGACTAGATAATATACTATCAGATTTAGCTCAAAATAAAAAACCCTATCTTTCAGTAAATTTAGATTCAGGTAATCAAACTCAATTTGATCAAAAATTGCTTGGATCAAACGTTGTAGCGGTAAATCCTAGTAGATCAGCTGATGGGCATACAAGAATAGCTATAAATTCACATCAACCATGGACAGGCCCCGTGGCTTGGTATGAAGTTCATTTAAAAAGTGAGGAGGGCCTAGATATAGTAGGCGGTTTATTCCCAGGATCTCCTGTAGTATTTTTAGGGCACAATAGAAATATTGCCTGGAGTCATACTGTAAATAGACCCGACCTTATTGATGTATATGAATTGGAAATGCATCCTGATGAAAAAAACAAATATTTTTTTCAGGGTCGTTGGGAAATGCTCGAAGTGTCCAAAGCTAAAATCCCAGTAAAATTATGGGGGCCTTTTCAATGGACATTCACAAAAGAAATACTTTGGTCTGTACATGGTCCCGTAATAAAAAATGATTTGGGCTACTTTGCAATTAGGTATTCAGGACATGGTGAAGTGAGGCATGTAGAACAATGGTTTAAAATGAATAAATCAAAAAATTTAAATGAGTTTACTGAGGCGATGAGAATGTTAGCACTTCCTATGTTCAATACACTTTATGCAGATAAAATAGGGAACCTATACTATGTTTATAATGCCCTATTGCCAATTAGAGGAACAGATTCCTATGATTGGAGTGGTATTATACCAGGAACTACAGCTCGTGCCTTATGGAGGGGGTATTTTTCATATGATGATTTGCCAAAAGTAATTAACCCTGAATCAGGATTTCTTCAAAACTGTAATAGCACACCATTCCTTGCAACGACTGGATATGATAACCCCGATAAATCTTTTTTCCCGCAAAATCTTGGCATAGAACTATTCCAAACAAATCGAGCCTTAAGAATGCACGAGACTTATGGGAAGGATGAATCAATTACAAAAGATGAATTTTATAAATATAAGTTTGACACAAAATATTCTGAAAACTCTGTTATGGCGATAAATTTGAGAAAATTTTTAGATGAGGCAACTACAGATAATCCAGATATTAATGATGCTTTATCAATACTAAGAAATTGGGATTTAGATACAGATAGTACAAATAATGCAATGCATCTGGCATATGATGCTATTAGACCTCATTTTGATCCGAACAAATACAATTATAATTATTCTGAAATAATGGGTCGTTTAGAATCAGCGGTTGAATGGTCTATAAAACACTATGGTACTTTAAATGTGAAATGGGGCGAAATATTACGTCTAAAAAGAGGTCAAACAGACTTGCCTCTTAGTGGAGGTCCTGATATTGTTAGAGCAATATATTCAAAAAAAGAGAACAATAATCGTATTGGAATTGCAGGAGATTGTTATTTTCAAATTGTTGAATGGGATCAAGAAGGAAATGTGTCAGCGGAAAGTATACATCAATTTGGCTCGGCGACACTAGATAGTAGTTCTAAACATTATGATGACCAAGCACAACTTTTTGCATCTCATAAAATGAAGCCAGTATTAATGAACTTAGATGATATTAAATTAAACCTAGAAAAAATGTACAAACCCGGAGACAGATAAATTGTTTACTAACTTCAAAATAAAAAAACATTTTCTTTTGGTTATTTCTGTTCTTCAGATCATCTTAGCAAAAGAAGTTCTCCCAATTGAGATATTATTAACAGGGGAGGCAACAGAACGAAGCTTGGAAATGTCTGGTTTAGCATGGTATAACGATTATCTTATTCTTATGCCTCAATATGTAAATGAATCAAAACCTCGATTTTATTACTTAAAAAAATCTACAATAAATGATTGGTTAAATGGGAATAAAGAGAAGCCACTTAACCCCTCTAAAATAGATATAATTATGCCTGATTATTTTAATTCTATAAAAGGTTATCAAGGATTTGAAGCAATTTGTTTTATCGGCAATAAAGCCTATTTAATTATAGAAACAAAAAATAACGATTCAATGCAAAGTTTTATTGTTAAAGGATCAATGGATATAAAAAATAAAACTTTGATTATTGATCCAGAAAAAAAAGTAGAAATTTTACTTCCAGTCAATATTAAAAATATGGGTTATGAAAGTATATTAAAATATAAGTACCGTTTAATGGTATTATTTGAAGCCAATGGAATCAATGTTAATTCTGATCCAAAAGCATCTTTTTATAATTCATCACTAAAACAAAAAGGACATATATCATTCCCCAATATTGAATATCGCATTACAGATGCTACAGAATTAGATGATCAAGGACGATTTTGGGCTATAAATTTTTTCTGGCCGGGTGAAAAAAAACGGCTAAACCCCGGTAAAGATTTAGTTTTAAATAATACTGTAAAAGGTGAAACCCATCAGGAATTTGAACATGTTGAAAGGTTAGTTGAGTTTAAAATAGATGGTAAAAATATATATAAAACTAATTCTCTACCAATTCAATTAGAATTAAATCAAAATTCGAGGAATTGGGAAGGTGTGGTTAGAATGGAGAACAAAGGTTTTTTAATGATTGTTGATGAACATCCCAGAACCATATTAGCATTTATAAAAAAACCATAAAATAAATTATTATTTAAAGACTCCCTTCCATTCTACAGCTAAAGTAACTGAGGCTGCATCAGTTTGATTTTTCCCAATATAATCTTCTTTT
>JAYZKF010000169.1:0-2582 GCA_036163755.1 Fidelibacterota bacterium | reverse complement strand
ATATTGCTCAGAACCTGAGCAAGGTCTTTAGGACCGATTTTGCATGCTCAGCCAGAGCCATGAGAAAATTGAGTTAGTTTAATATTATCAAATTTTGTCATATACAAATTTAAAGCTTTATAATGAGTGAATTAAGCGGTTCTGATAACAATAAAAAAAACAGTCACAATACGTTGATTTCAGTTTATTCAGATAAGTAAATTCTCATTCGTTAGAACTATAGATAATAAAATATTTGATTTAAGGTATATTAATTAATGAGTAAAACTACAAAACAAGTAGACGAAGTTGTAATTCGTTTCGCCGGAGATTCAGGTGATGGAATGCAACTTACCGGTGGAAGATTTACAGAGACAACTGCTATTGTCGGTAATGATCTAAGCACGTTACCTGATTTTCCTGCAGAGATTAGAGCACCTGCTGGTTCATTAGCAGGGGTAAGTGCTTTTCAAATTAAGTTTAGTTCAAGAGATATCCATACACCTGGGGATGCACCTGATATATTGGTTGCTATGAATCCAGCTGCATTGAAAGCCCATCAAAACGAGATCTTACCAGGTGGAACAATAATATGTAATGCAAATGCATTTACACCAAAAAATTTAAAGTTAGCGGGTTATGAAACTAATCCTTTGGAAGATAACACCTTAGAGGATCATTATACTTTATACTCAGTTGAAATGAGTAAGATGGTTGCTTTGGCATCAGAAGATCTAGATCTTTCTCCAAAGATTGTTGATAGAACCAAAAACTTTTTTGCACTTGGTCTTTTGTTTTGGATCTATGATAGACCAACTCAACCAACGAAGGATTGGTTAGCGGTGAAATTTGCCAAAAAACCTGAAATTGTTGAAGCAAATGTAAGAGCCATGGATGCTGGTTATAATTATGGTGAAACAACTGAGATTTTTACTACACGATATACTGTAGATAAAGCAAGCTTACCACCAGGAACTTATCGAAATGTTGTTGGAAACTATGCATTATCTATGGGTTTGGCAGCAGCTGCAGAAAAATCAAAGTTAAATTTATTTTATGGAGGTTATCCTATAACTCCGGCGAGTGATATTCTACATACGTTATCCGCTTGGAAACATTTAGGAATTAAAACATTTCAAGCAGAAGATGAAATTGCAGGAATTACAGCTGTCCTTGGTGCGGCTTTTACTGGAAGTTTAGGAGTAACTGCTACATCTGGCCCAGGGATTGCTTTAAAAGGAGAAGCAATGGGCCTTGGAGTCATTGCTGAATTGCCAATAGTCGTAATCAATGTTCAAAGAGGTGGCCCAAGTACAGGCTTGCCTACAAAGACTGAACAGTCTGATTTACTTCAGGCTATGTATGGACGAAATGGTGAAGCTCCTATGCCTGTAATTGCTTCATCAACACCTGGTGATTGTTTTTATGCTGCTTATGAGGCATGTCGAATTGCGATAAAATATATGACTCCAGTTATGCTATTAACAGATGGGTATCTTGCGAATGGATCTGAACCATGGCAAGTTCCTATCTTGAAAAACTTGCCTCCGATTGATGTAAAATTTGCAGATAAATCTTCAATGGTTGACGGCCAGTTCATGCCTTATTTAAGGGATAAGAAAACCTTGGCAAGGCCATGGGCTATTCCAGGCGTAAAGGGTTTAGAACATAGAATAGGTGGTATAGAAAAAGAAGATGTAACTGGTAATATAAGTTATGATCCTGAAAACCATCATCATATGGTTGAAACACGTGCGAAAAAAGTTGAATCAATCGCTAATGAATTCGAAAAATCTGAAATTTTCGGAAATAAAAGTGGTGACTTATTGATTTTAAGTTGGGGTGGAACCAGAGGTGCCTGCCGGTCTGCAGTAGAAGCACTTCAGACAAAGAAGAAGAAAGTAAGTCATTTACATATTCGATGGATAAACCCATTGCCTAAAGATCTAGGTGAGATATTAATTAAATTTAAAAATGTACTTATGCCAGAAATAAACTATGGTCAATTAAGTAGGATAATTAGATCAGAATACTTAGTAGATATTAAAGGATTAAATTTAGTTCGCGGTAAACCAATTAGCTCTGCTGATATTCAAGAAGCAGCAAATTTATTAATAGGATAAAGAAATGCCTGAGACAAAAACAACAAAAACGTATACTAGAAAAGATTTTACATCTGATCAAGCTGTTAGATGGTGCCCTGGTTGTGGAGATTATGCAATCTTAGCACAATCTCAAAAAGTTTTTCCCGATCTAGGTGTTGATAAAGAAAACATCGTATTTATTTCTGGAATTGGTTGTTCAAGCCGTTTCCCATATTATATGGATACATATGGATTTCATACGATTCATGGTCGCGCTCCTGCAATTGCATCTGGCGTAAAACTTGCAAATCCAGATCTTTCCGTTTGGGTTGTCACTGGAGATGGAGATGGTCTTTCGATTGGTGGAAACCATACAATTCACCTTTTACGTAGGAATTTAGATATAAATGTAATGCTTTTTAATAATCGTATATATGGATTGACAAAAGGCCAATATTCTCCAACATCTGAAGTTGGAAAAGTGACTAAATCAACTCCAATGGGTTCATTAGATCGCCC
>JAYZKF010000168.1:0-3874 GCA_036163755.1 Fidelibacterota bacterium | reverse complement strand
ACTTGAAGGTCCGTTGGGAATGATGGATTGCTACTTTGATTCTGAATGTGGACAAATTACAAATTGCAATATTCGACTACCTATTCAGCGAATTAATAATAATATGAGAGATATGTTTGCCCAAATGACTCTTAGAGAGGTTACACAATAATGGCACAGGTTAAAGAAAAACAAATAATTGAAATACTTAAAAAGTGTTATGACCCTGAGTTGCCAGTAGATCTTTGGAATCTAGGATTGATTTATAGCATTCAAATTCAGGAAGCATATGATGAAAAAAAATCAGATGTAAATATTGTGATGTCATTGACAACGCCTGGTTGCACCATGGGTGGACAAATGTCAGATGATATAAAAAGTAAACTTGAAAAGCTTGATGAGGTTAATCAAGCTTTCGTTGAAGTTACTTTTGATCCACCATGGACTCCAGAAATGATCACTGATGAAGCAAAAGAAAAACTAGGTCTCAATTTATCTGAACCACAAGATCGTAAAGAACCTATAATAGACACGGAGTGGGAATAATGGAAAAACAAACCAATACAAAAGAAATATTTGATGCAGGTATAACAATGTCAAAAAAAGCAGCAGAGCGTTTGTCTGCTGTTATGGAAGCCGAAGGTAAAAAGGGATATGGGCTACGAATGGAAGTTACGACAGGGGGCTGCTCAGGAATGAATTACAATATGTCATTTGAAAAAAAACAAAAAGAATTTGATAAAGTATTTAATAGCCAAGGAATGCAAATATTTTGTGATTTAAAAAGCTATCTTTATCTTAAAGGAATAGAAATTGATTTTTCAAATGATATCCTAAACGGTGGGTTTAAAATAGTTAACCCAAATGCCGAACGCACCTGTGGCTGCGGGACTTCTTTCTCAGTCTAAAAAATCATGAAAAAAAATCAAGACATTATTGATTCGGCGATCAGCCAAGAATACGAATACGGCTTTACTACTGATATAGAGCAAGAAACAATCCCACCTGGATTGAATGAAGATGTAATTCGAATTATTTCAGCAAAAAAGAATGAACCAGATTGGCTATTAGATTGGAGATTGAAGGCATATAAACAATGGTTAAAAATGGATGAACCAGATTGGTCAAAGTTGAATTATGGAAACATTGATTTCCAAGCTATTTCATACTATGCAGCCCCAAAGCAAAAAGAAAAACTTAAAAGTTTAGATGAGGTTGATCCAGAACTATTAGAAACTTATAACAAATTGGGAATACCACTAGAAGAACAAAAGTTGTTAGCGAATGTGGCTGTTGATGCAGTATTTGATAGTGTTTCAGTAACTACAACCTTCAAAGAAGAACTTGAAAAACATGGTGTTATTTTTTGCTCTTTCTCTGAAGCAGTTCATAACCATCCAAACATAATTAAAAAATATCTTGGCAGTGTTGTGCCAACAACAGATAATTATTTTGCGGCACTTAATTCAGCAGTATTCAGCGATGGTAGCTTCGTTTATATCCCAAAAAATGTTAGATGCCCAATGGAGCTATCAACTTACTTCCGCATTAATGCAGCGAATACAGGACAATTTGAACGGACGCTTATTGTTGCAGAAGAAGGTAGTCATGTAAGTTATTTGGAAGGCTGCACTGCTCCAATGAGGGATGAAAATCAACTGCATGCTGCAGTTGTTGAATTGGTCGCTCACAAAAATGCTCAAATTAAATATTCCACAGTTCAAAATTGGTACCCTGGTGATCCAAAAACGGGTAAAGGTGGCATTTATAATTTTGTTACAAAACGTGGAACTTGTTTAGAGGAGAATTCCAAAATTTCTTGGACTCAAGTTGAAACTGGATCTGCCCTTACCTGGAAATATCCAAGTTGTATTTTAAAAGGAAATAATTCAGTGGGGGAATTCTATTCTGTGGCATTATCAAATAATTTTCAACAAGCTGATACAGGAACAAAGATGATCCACCTTGGTAAAAATACAAAAAGTACAATTATATCTAAGGGAATTTCTGCGGGAAAAGGTCAAAATACATATCGCGGTGGCGTTAAAATAATGAAAAATGCTGATAACGCTCGCAATTACTCACAATGTGATTCTATTTTAATTGGGGATAATTGCGGCGCTCATACATTCCCCTATATCGATGTTAGAAATCCATCGGCTCAAATGGAGCATGAAGCCTCAACATCAAAAATTGGTGAAGATCAATTATTCTATTGTAATCAACGAGGAATATCTACAGAAGATGCTGTATCATTAATCGTAAATGGGTTTTGCAAAGATGTCTTTAATGAACTTCCAATGGAATTTGCTGTAGAAGCACAAAAATTAATGGAAGTAAGTCTGGAGGGCGCGGTGGGATAAAATTAATCACTTAATTTTATTAATCATCATTACACACTTCGAATGTTAATAATTAAAAATATACATGCTTCTGTTGATGGAAAAGAAATTCTCAAAGGAATTGATTTATCCGTACAACCCGGTGAGCTACATGCAATAATGGGTCGCAACGGTTCTGGGAAAAGTACCCTTGCAAATATTATAACCGGTCGAGATAACTTTATAGTTACTAAAGGATCCATAAAATATAATGGAAATAATTTGCTTGATATGTCAACTGAAGATCGCGCCCTGGCGGGAATCTTTATGTCATTCCAATATCCTGTTTCAATTCCTGGAGTAAACAATGCCTACTTTTTGAGAGCAGCACTAAATGCAAAATTGAAATACCATGGTAAAAATGAAGTCAACGCTGCTGACTTTATGAGATTGATGCGTGAAAAAGTGAAATCTGTAAACCTTGATGATTCATATTTAAGCAGAGCAGTAAATGATGGGTTTTCAGGAGGTGAGAAAAAAAGAAATGAAATTTTACAAATGCTTACCCTTGAACCTGAATTAGCCATACTTGACGAAACTGATTCAGGCCTTGATATTGACGCATTAAAAACTATCGCAAAAGGTGTAAATAATTTTAGAAATAAGGATCGGTCTTTTTTGGCCATCACTCATTATCAACGACTACTTGAATATATGCACCCTGATTACATACATGTATTAATTGATGGAAAAATTGTTAAGTCAGGAGATATTGAGCTGGCAAATCAATTAGAGGAAAAAGGTTACTCATGGCTCGAGTAATAAACCAGTTTCAAAAACAGTTTGAGAGTCTATTGACTTATTGGCCTAATGAAGGTCAGGAGCTTCATCAGTTAAGATCAAAAGCATTTGATCAATTTAAAAATCTAGGTTTTCCTACAAAACAGTGGGAAGACTGGCAGTTCACAGATTTTTCTTCATTTAAAAAAATAGATTATCGATTATCACGGGCTGAAGATTTACCTCAATTATCGAATGATATTACAGAACGAATTTCTAACACATACCTTATTTTTATAGTTAATGGTCATTATCAACCTGATTTAACTAATATACCTGAATCAATATCGGTGACTACTAACCTTGATCATTTTAAAGCAAATAAAGAATTATATCTAGATCACAATAATTCAAATCCATTTAGTGCATTAAATACGTCTATGATGAATTCAGGTATTTGCATTACATTTGATTCAGATGTGATTTTAGACCAACCAATTCAAGTAATCTACGCTACACAGAATATTGTGGATCCACTGATGAATCATCCAAGATTTATTTTTCAACTTGGTGATAATTCAGAAGCAACAATTGTCGAGCACTATATGGGATCAACAGACTTGGATTATTTCATTAACCCTGTATCTAATATTTTTATAAAAAATAATGCAAAATTAAATCATTTTCGTATTGAAGCAGAGGATATACTAGCAAACCATATTGCCTCAACTAATTATACTCTTGGAGCTGACAGCCAACTAAATACCGTTTCAATATCATCTGGCAGCAAACTA
>JAYZKF010000167.1:0-3657 GCA_036163755.1 Fidelibacterota bacterium | reverse complement strand
TTATTATGTCTATGGCATGGACTCTTACTTGGACTCAACTCACTAAATAAATCAAGTAATAGTCAATTATGGATGAAAAGAATATTGTATACTCTACAAATACTAATTTCAACCAGAGTTCCATTCCAACCTCAAAAACAGAATATATAGAAAAACAAGATTTTCGAATACATTTAATTCGTCTTAGAGGGGGGAAAATAATTACTGTTATTCGTGGATATAAAGGGAATATGAAAAATTTAAAAGATCTTGGTAGTTTCTTAAAAAAGAAATGTTCTGTAGGTGGAACTACTAAAAATGGGGAAATAATTATTCAAGGCGATTTTCGTGAAAAAATATTAAAACTGTTAGTTGACAAAGGCTATCAAGCCAAACTGTCTGGAGGTTAGTTATAACTTTTAATTAAATTGATTATTATGGTTCGATTAAAATATATATTATTCATTGTTTTAATTATTGCTGGATGTACCAAGCAAGAGTCTGCAGAAAATCTGTTAACAATGTTAGTTACAACTAACGTTCGAGGACAACTCGACCCCTGTGGATGAAAGGCTAATCCACTAGGCGGTCTGCCTAGAAGGTTTTCCTACATTAATCAAGTTAAAGATAGTGGCATTGACCCTATCTTATTGGATGCGGGTGATGCCTTATTTGAAAATTACTATATAGTTAAAGAAAAAGTTGCTTCTGCAAAGTTAAAAGCTAAAACAGTTTTACAATCTACTGCCGATATGGGAGATTACTATTATAATGTTGGTAAATATGATTTTGCTGCGGGATATAATTACATTAAAGAGCTTGAAAATTTATATAGTACAAAGTTTATTTCATCAAATCTCTTTATAAAAGGTACTAATGATCAAGCATTTCAAGTTCATCAGATTGTTGAGAGGAATGGTTTGAAAATTGGTATTTTTGGAATTGTAAATGATATTCCAGAGACGGCCAAAGAGGAAATTGAACTGAAAGATCCGATAACAGTTGCTAGAAATAAAATTAATGAATTAAGACCTCAGGTAGATATTCTTATTATGCTGTTAAATGCCGATCGACCACAAGAATATAAGTCTATATCAGATTTTGATAATGTAGACTATATATTTTCTAGCCATGAAACCAGTAGAACTAGACCTGAACGTACTCAAGAAGAAGGGAAGCCTCTAAAATATTGCATGGGTATTCAAGGCAAGTATATTGGAAGAGTGGACCTAGCATTTACAGATAAGTCAAAACCTATCACTGATATAACGAGTAGAATGATGACTGTAACTTTATTTCAAGAACGTTTAAATAATCTGCAAAAGAAAGCACCCGGGAAACCCTTGGAAGAAATTTATAAAAATAACCGTGGTGTTTTAGATATGGTAGAAAAGTTTGAGAGTGGGGTATCAGAATCTAAATCGGGTAGGGAAGGTGTTCCCAATAAGTCATATTATACTTTAATTCCTTTAGGTGGAAATGTTAAAAGCGAAAAGAGAACTTTGGATATGGTTGACCAAGTATTAAAAACTTGCGAGGAATTAGATAGACAGAATTCAATTAAAACTTAGATACTGAAGTTATTTTCAGTCATCCATTTATCTTGGACAAATTTTCCCATATAATTTCTTATGCCATCAGCAAAAATACACAGACATTTTTGATCTGATTTTAGTTCTTTTGCAGCTTCTAATGCTGCCCATAGTACAGTACCACTTGATCCTCCACAAAGTATTCCCTCGTCTTTAATTAATCTCCTAGCCATTGTGAATGAATCCTGATCAGCAACTTTTATATATTTGTCAACTAGTGAATTATCTAAAACATCTGGAAAAAAATCATATCCAATCCCTTCAACTTTGTAAGGATAAATTTCATCACCTCCACCAAGTATTGATCCGTAAGGATCAGCTCCAATAATCTGAATTTGAGGGTTTTTAGACCTTAGTTTTTTTGCAACACCAGTAATGGTTCCACCGGTGCCAACGCCGATGACAACCATATCTAGTTTATCACCAAAATCATCCCAAATTTCTTGGCCTGTAGTTTCTTCATGAGAATCAGGATTATCAGCATTTCCATATTGATCCAAAATATGTGAATTTTTGATATCTTTTTGCAACTTTTTGGCGATATGAAATAATCCTTCAGGATCATCATGGCCTGCCTCTGTAGGAGTGCGTATTATTTCTGCACCTAATGCTTTTAAAGTAACCTCCTTTTCCATACTCATCTTTTCTGGCATAACAATTATGATTCTATAACCTTTTACAGCAGCTGCTAATGCAAGTCCAATGCCAGTATTACCTGAAGTCGGCTCTATTAGCGTGTCGCCAGGCTTAATACGGCCAGATTTTTCTGCATTTTTTACCATTCTGATACCGATTCGATCTTTTACAGATCCTCCAGCATTCAAAAACTCGCACTTTCCATATATTTCACATTTTAATTCTTTCTTGAATGTTGAGAGTTTTATAGTTGGTGTATCGCCAACAGTTTCTAGAATATTCTTATAAATCATACTATTTATTCATTTTCATTTTTTTTCAAAGTGTAAATTCATCTAATGAAATTACAGAAATTATTGGAGTTATATAAATCGTGAAAAAAATATTAATTATATCGGCAACCAATGATAAAAACCTTGATTTAGCTAAAGAACTTAATAAGATTGTTTCAACGATGAAGATTGAAACTGAATTGGTAAGTTTGCAAGACCTTAATTTACCATTATTTGATTTTGAAAAAACTGTTGATGGAAACGCTGTTGAAAATTTGATTGACAAAATATCGAAATCTTCAGGTTTAATAATTTGTTCCCCTGAGTATAATGGTGGTGTGCCACCTGTCCTATCGAATGCTATTACTTGGATATCAGTAAAGTCAGAATACTGGAGGGATGCATTTAATGGAAAATTCGCATTGATAGGAACTCACAGTGGTGGAAGTGGAAATAGATTTTTGACTGCTTTTAGAAGTCAGTTAGAATATATGGGAACAAATGTTTTAGCTCGAAGTATTTCAGTGTCGAAAAACAATCCCTTTAATAAATCGTCTGTCAAAAAAATTATAAAAAGCTTTGTTGAAATAGTTTAAGTGGGGGGCAGAGCCCCCCACTTTTGTTTAACTGATTTTTATTTTTCTATTTTCTGATTTTACTTCTTTAGCTTTTGGTAGTTTAATAACCAATGATCCATTATTGAATTGCGCATCGATTTTATTTATAACTACATTTTCTGGCAAATCAAACTTGCGATGATATGATCCATCATTTCTTTCTCGAATCCTATAAAACTCATCATTTGATTCTTTATTTATCTTTGAATTTGTAGTTATACTTAGAGCACGATTTTCTTCAATCTCTATATTCACATTCTTCTTATCAAAACCGGGTAGATCAGTAATTAGAATAAATTCCTTTTCATTCTCAATTACATCTACTGATGGTTTATTTTTTCGATAATTATTCCACCCATCATTGAAAATTCGATCTAACATAAGATCAAAATCTCTATTTATTGTTTTTACTGGTGTCCATTTAATTAAAGTCATTTTTGACTCCTTTCTTATTTAATTTTACACTATTGAATTAAACAACTTCTGTGCCAATATAATTTTTTGAAAATTTTGCATACTTATTTGACATAATGTCATATCAACATGAAAAATTGTCATAAG
>JAYZKF010000166.1:0-2662 GCA_036163755.1 Fidelibacterota bacterium | reverse complement strand
CCTGTAAGAAGGTTTGTGACAACTTTTGATTCTCCACTATCTAAATCATGATGAAATAAATTCCAAGTTCCTTGATAATCAGCAGTGTATAAGAGCATATTTTTTGTATTTGAAAAAATAGGGTAATTCTCATTGTATTCAGTATCGGTTATTTGAACAATATTTTTTGTATCTATATCAATAGTATAGATATTTTTTTGCTTGTAGTTATGAGAAATCATCTCTTTTACTGATATATTTTGATTATCAACATTTTTACCCCTGTCAGATACAAAAACTATTCGTGAACCATCTGGGCTCCAAGAAGGTTCAGTATCTGAGTAAACATCATTAGTCAGATTATTAAGCACTTTTGAGATCAAATCATAAGAATAGATATCACTCGCCCCTCCTTCATTTCCAACAAACGCTAGCTTATTACCATCTGGGCTCCATGCTGCGGTAAATACACCATCCAACTGAAATGGAATTTTTTCTTGCTTTCCTGATTTAACATCAATGAGATAAAGCGCATCTGATGAACCAGCTTTAGCTGCGATCACAATTTTTTTACTATCTGGGGACCAATTAATACCTGGCTGTAAAAATTTTAATTCTTCGAAATCAATAGAGCGGTTACCCTTAATTACTCTTTTTACTTTCTTCCCAGAAATTGCATCCAAGAGATATATATCCATGTAACCTGAACGATCTGAAAGAACAGCAATATGACTTCCATCAGGTGAAACTGTAGGTGAAACATTATAAAAATTCTTTTGTTTTTTATGATCTGTTAGGCGCTGAGATATATCTTTAACCTCATCTCGACCAGCTACATCTGGATAATATTCTTTTTTAATATATTTGTGCCATTGCTCAGTTAATTCTTCAAAATCCATTCCTAGAGCATCTTCAAAACCTTTTTGTGCATTCCCAAATCTTTTCATTGATTGAAATATCTCACCAATTTTTTCACGTCCATATTTACTTGCGATAAATCTCCAAACAGATTGCCCACCTTTGTATGCTAAGAAATACTCTAACTCTCTAATCGTCGGAATTCGCTCATTAATCGCTAAATCACGAATAATCATATCTGCTTCAGTATCCCAATTCATAGAAAGGTATTCCGCCAACCCTTCATTAGTCCATAAAGGAAGCATTAATTGTATATTATTGGATACGACATTCTGCATCCTACCACCATAAATTAAATCATTAATCATGGCATGGACTAATTCATGATGTAAAACATGTCTAAAGGATTCATAATCCCCTTCAAATGGAAGTACGACTCGATTTTTATATAGTTCTGTTACACCACCAATACCCTCCTGCATATAAACACCAACTACATTGGTCTGTTGAAATTCATTGTGAGAATGATAAACAATAATAGAAACTCGTTTTTTTAAATTCCATCTTAGGTGTTTTGCTATTTGCTCATATGCTTCTGATGCTGCCTCCATTGTAAACGTAGCCAATTCAATCTCATCTCCATAATAGAATACGTCAAAATTAGGAGAAGAGATAAAATTCCAATCAAAATCTCTATATTGAACTTTATTTTGTCCAAAAGATTGGGCACTTAAAATAGATCCTAAGAGGATCAACATAATAAAAAGAAATCGTTTCATGTATTTATAACGTCGAATTTAAATTTATAGTTCCTCAAATTCGACAATAAACAATGAAAAAAGTTAAAAAAAAAATTTTTCATTCAGGATTGACTGTCCCCTCGTGAATCTATTAGTTTAGCTCCTATGGATTTACCAATCTATTTTATATCAGATATTCACTTGATGTTAAAAAGAGAAGAATCTGAGATAAGGCGTCAAAATATTCTTTTCAAATTTCTTGATCACGTCAAGGAAACCGGAGGAACTTTAATCATAAATGGAGATTTATTTGATTTTTATTTTGAATACAAAGATGTAATTCCTAAGGTTTTTGTTCCTTTTTATCATCAAATATTAAATCTTCGAAGCGCTGGTATAAAAGTACACTATGTATTAGGCAATCATGACTTCTGGGTCCAAGATTTTATTACAGAAACTCTCTTTGATGAAACTTACTTTACAGATACGACATTTAAAGTTAATGGAAAAAAATTCTATGTTACTCATGGAGATGGCTATCTGTCCTGGGATCGCGGATACCGACTATTAAAAAGAATTATCAGATCTCGATTATTCATATGGTTTTATAGATGGATACATCCAAATATTGGCTATGCTTTTGGTAGATGGGTCTCAAAAAAAGGGGAGCATTATATACATTCAGATCAATATAATGAACGCATTGCTAATGAGATGTCTATTCAAGCAAATAAACGTTTAGAAGAAGGGTTTGATTTCTTCATAACGGGTCATTATCACCAAGCAAAGGAATTATCGCTTAAAAGTGGTAAATTGGTGATACTTGGTGATTGGCTCAGTTTTTTTTCTTATGCAAAATTTGATGGCCAAGATCTGAAGTTATATTTTTGGGGAAAAGATGAAACGTCTTAATGAAATAATTTTAATATTGATGATCAGCTTTTGTTTTGAGGGCTGTTCGATGATAAAAAAATTCCTTCCTAGTGAAAAAGGAACGGATGATATTTCATATGAATTAATTGAGAATCTTAGTACAGCTTTTAGTGAGGGGAAACTTCAAGCACTTGAAGAAATGATTGCAATAT
>JAYZKF010000165.1:0-18337 GCA_036163755.1 Fidelibacterota bacterium | reverse complement strand
AGTCAGGGCAATATTTATCCATATTTTCCAAGCATTCTTTTTGATGAATTTTCGCGAATAAGATTTGATCCAAGAGGAAACATTTGGATTACGACGCAATCAAGTGGGATATATATGTTAACTGAGGCTGGGGACTATTGGCCGGATATTAATGGCTTGAATACCTCAAATAGTAATTTATTATCTAATCATGTAAATGATATTTCTTTTGACTCAAAAGAAGGTTTGGCTTACATAGCAACAAATAAAGGGATAAGTATTGTAAGGATACCTTATGCTGATAAAAAGAAATCTTACAAATCTGTGGAAATTTTTCCGAGTCCATATATTATACCAAATATAAAACCTTTAACAATTAATGGTCTTAAAGATAATAGTGCGGTTAAGATAATGTCTCTTAATGGATTGGTTTTTAGATCGATAAATAAGTCAGAAGTCAAAGGATATCAGGCATTTTGGGATGGTAGAGATGATGAGGGAAATTTAGTTGGAAGTGGTATATATTTGATTGCGGTTTATAATAATAATGAATCACTTATTGAAAAAGTTGCTGTTATACAAAAATGAAAACTATCCTTGATATTTTTAAAGTTACTTTAGGCATTATCCTAATTGTAATTGGTTTTATTGGTGGGCTCATACCAATTTTTCAAGGATGGATGTTTGGAATCCCTGGGTTAATGTTGTTAGGGAGTGTTTTCCCACCAGTCAAACGCTGGACAAAAAATATTCTTGAAAAAGCTAAAGTTAAAATGAAAAATTAATTCTTTCCGGACTCCACAAATTCAGGTAATATTCCAAAATTTTTCTCAAACTCCTGAGTAATATCTTTAATCATTAATTTTCGTTCAATATGCGGCAGGAAAGAAGCTTTCATCGCCACAATAGTTATCTCTCTAAAGTCATATAGTTGGAAATCAAATAAATCTCGCGCTAAACCAAATTCTTTTGTTAGTGATGTATTTGAGATAAGCCTATTATCAGTATTTAAGGTAACTCTGATTCCTCTATCATAATAGTATCTAAACGGATGTTGCTTTAATGACCTTACTGAATGAGTATGCCAATTTGATGTTAGGCAGGTTTCTAATGTTATTCTATGATCATTAACATAATTCATCAGATCCGAGTCTTCTTTTAGGCGTGTTCCATGTCCAATCCTATGTGCACCACAATGATGAATAGCTTGATGAATAGATGAAGGACCAAATGCTTCACCCGCATGAATCGTTGCATTGACGTTGTTATTTAAGATCATGTAAAATGCTTCTCTATGATCTTTAGCAGGAAAATTTTCTTCAGCTCCCGCCAAATCGAATCCAACTACACCTTTATTTTTAAATTTTACACATAGATCTGCTAATTTTAATGAAGCCTCCGGTGAAATATGACGAATTCCGCAAATAATGATCCCTGCTTTTACATTAAAATCCTTATGACCCTTTTCTAGTCCACTGCGAACTGAGACAATAGCCTCTTCCAAAGTCATACCTTTTTTTGTGTGAAGTATAGGGGAATACCTTACTTCAATATATCTAACATTTTCTTTAGAAACATCTTCAATTAACTCATAAGCAATTCGGGTAAGTGCTGATGGAGTTTGCATTACACTCAATGTAATGTCGAAGCGAGCAATATATTCTTCTAGAGTAACACGCTTATTACCAATGCATAGTTGTTTTTTAAGTGCATCTCTATTGAATGAAGGCAAATCAAGATTATTTTTTTGAGCAAGCTCTAATATTGTTTCCACTCTAAGAGAGCCATCTAAATGACAATGGAGCTCAACCTTAGGTAGTTCCTTTAATAGCTTATCAGAAGTATTCAAAAAATTACTTTTTAGAAACTGATTTATATAACCAATAGATCATACCAAGAAATAAAACTGGTCCCAATAAGCTAATTCCTGAAACTTGCGGCCACCAGTCTTTTTGACCCGTTAAGAAAATAGGTACAGCTACTAGGATTCCCATGAGAGCCTCTCCCGTAATAAACCCAGAAGACATAAGTAGACCGCGTTTCTCAGACGCTTTGCTACCACCAGCTTTTTTCCCATAATGGTTTACCATTCCGCCAATGAAAATCGGGACAGTTAAGGTTATGGGAAGATAGATTCCTACGGCGACCGCTAAAACAGGTACTCTAAAGTCTGAGCCTTTCTTTTCTTGTCTAAGATCAAGAATGATTAGTATAACTGCGATAATTCCGCCAATATACACAAAAGTCCATGGTAGGTTTCCTGTAAATACACCATCGGCAACCGATTTCATAAGAGTTGCTTGCGGTGCAGACAGTGTTGGCGATCCAATTGTATATGCTGTATGTAATATATCAAGTACTAGTCCTAAGACTACAGCAGATGCAAGAACTCCCACAATTTGCATGATTTGTTGTTTCCATGGTGTAGCACCTAAAATATATCCTGACTTCAAGTCTTGCAAGTTATCTCCACCAATAGCCGCTGCACAGCAGACAACAGCTCCAACCATTATAGCACTTGCTGCACCCACTCCAGAGCCTGTTCCAAGTACCCCTAGTAGGAATAGTGAAGTGAAAAGTATCGTGGCTATAGTCACTCCTGAAATAGGATTATTTGAAGATCCAACAACGCCAGCCATATAAGCTGCTACTGCAGAAAAAAGGAAGCCAAAAATCATCATTACTATAGTTAATAGAGCTGCAATAGCTATTGAGTTTATAATTCCTAAATACAATAAAAAAACAGGCACTAACAGCGCTACGAGTCCAATCCCAACATAACTAATTGGCATATCTTGCTCTTCGATTGGTGTTTCTGAATTAGAAGATTGATTTTTTAAAGCTGCGAGACTCGCGTTGATACCTTCAACGAGAGGTTTAAATAATTTAATAAGAGACCAAACTCCTCCAATTACCATTGCCCCAACACCAAGATATCTAATTTTCGAGTTCCATATGTCCCAAGCTGAATCAAGTGCATCTCCTTCAAAACCAACCATAGCAGAATAGATCGGTATGGCCACGGCCCAAGAAATTAACCCCCCAGCGACAACTAAAATTCCAATATTTCTACCAACGATATAACCTACTGATATCAAAGCAGGGGAAATATCAGTGCCAAGACCAAATATTGATTTTCCCATTGAAAAAGCGCCTGCTAATTCAGACTGCCATGCACCGAGTCCACCTTGAAATAATTTCATAAGTCCACCAGCTAGTCCTGTAAGACCGATTGTTTTTAAACCACCCGATCCATCATCTTGAGCACCTTTTTTAACATCATCACCAGCTCTCAAAACCTCTGCCGTCGCTATTCCCTCAGGATATTTTAGTTTTGCATTAACAATCAGTGCTCTTCTAAGAGGTACTGTAAAAAGGACCCCTATTAATCCACCAATAGCAGCTATTTTCGCAATTTCAACATAATCGAACGTTTCCCAGTACCCCAGTAGAACAAGTGCAGGTATAGTGAAAATTACACCTGCTGCTAATGATTCTCCCGCTGATGCTGCAGTTTGGACTATATTATTTTCTAAGATATTTGATTTTCTGAATAATGATAATACTCCCATTGATATAACAGCTGCTGGTATTGAAGCGGAAACAGTCATTCCCGCAAATAGACCAAGATAAGCATTTGCTCCTGCTAAAAGCATTGATAAAAGAGAACCTAGTAAAACAGCTTTAATAGTGATTTCGGGTAGTTTTTGATTGGACATTTTATTACCTAGTTAATTATGCGGAAAGCTATGAGAAATTATTATAAATATCCAAGTATCATAGTAAACCAATAGTTTGACTCACATTGTGCATTCTCCTTAATTTTTTATCCTTGGGGTGCTGTTTGAACCAGAACCATGCAGCTGAGAGCAGACTCATGAACCTGATCTGGATAATTCCAGCGTAGGAATTTCAAAAATATGAAAAAATTGTGCCTTTTAAGCGTATTATTTTTTATCCTTCTGAATGCCCAATCTGAAGAGATTTCAGGAATTCTTGTTGATAATGAATCACAAACTCCCCTTTTTGGAGTAAATATTATTTGTGGAGAAATTGGAACGACTTCTAATGCATTAGGTGAGTTCACTATTTTAGCTAAGGTTGGTGATGAAATCTCATTTTCATTTATTGGATACCAAACTATTACTACCTTACTCAAGCCAAAAATGATAGTATACATGTTGCCCACTGTTTTGGAAGGTGATGAAATAAACGTGAATGCCAATCGAGCTATTTCAGGAGTTACACCAGTTTCATTTTCTAATTTAACGGCTAAGGAAATTGAGACAAGATATACCTCTGAAGACGTTCCTATGGTTCTTTCAACCGAGCCAGGTGTTTGGGCATACAGTGAGAGCGGGAATGGTACTGGATATTCCTATTTATCAATTAGGGGTTTTGATCAGAGTCGAATAGGTGTAATGATAGATGGCGTACCTTTAAATGATAATGAAAGCCATCAAGTTTATTGGGTTGACCATGGAGATATTTTGGCGGATGCTAAAAATGTTCAAATTCAAAGAGGTGTGGGAAATAGTTTGTATGGTTCTTCAGCATTCGGTGGTTCAATTAATCTGAATACTGAAATTGTTAGCGATAATAGACAAGTTGATATTTCAATTGGATCTGGTGAATGGAAAACAAAAAGATATCGTGCCCGTTATCGTTCAGGTAACGATCTTGGTGATAATTTGAATATGACCTTTAGAGTTTCAAATATAGAATCAGAAGGATATCGTGATTATCATAATTCAAAACAAAATGGAATGTTTTTTGGCTTAGAACATCGTGGTCTAAAATTTAGGAATCAATTCCGAGCATTAATTGGATATGAAAATAGTCAATTAGCCTGGGATGGTATATATATGGAAAATATCAATGATCGAACAAAACGTCGTGATGGATATAAAGCATTTACAGATGATTTTTTACAACAGATTTATTCTATTAATACTTATGGTCAATTAAGAAAAAACATATCTTTTAGGAATATAGCTTATCTTGTCATTGGAAAAGGCTATTATGAAGTAGAAAAATCAGGACAAAATTATTATTCCTATAATTTAGATGTAAATAATGAATATACTGATCTACAAGAGCAAAATATGTTGACCGACCTCCTTCGTCGTAAGTGGATAAAGAATAATTATTATGGTGTTGTGCCTTCTTTAATGTGGAAAGATGATCAGCTTCGAATTGATATCGGTATAGAATTACGTTTTTATAAAGGAGATCATTTTGGGGAAGTATCAAATTTTTCAAATTCTAATCTTATCTCAAATGTTGGTGATAGTTGGTACAAATATTATCAATATCTGGGCAAAAAGAATTCAATCACCTCATTCGCTCGTTTTTTATGGCATCCTCAGGATCAACCATTTACTCTAACTGTAGGCTTTCAAAATCAAAAACATAATTGGGATTTAAATCAAAAAAAAATTGGGCATGCTGTTGGGCATAATCTTTCTGCAGACTGGGATTTTCTAAATCCACGATTTGGGATGATTTGGGAAGTGAGTGACTCGATGCATTTTTTTGTTAATTGGGGAAAATCGCAAAAAGAACCAGCAGATAATCAAATTATTCAAGCAGATGATGTATGGAGTAAGCCCGTTATGGCCGCAGCTGAGGTTATTAATAATTTAGAGTGGGGTATGGATTTTACTCTTGGAAAAGGTCATGTTAGATTTAATGGCTATAATATTCAATATTTAAATGAACAATTAAAAAATATCGATGTTGATCAAGAAGGTGAGTATGAATATTATTCTGCAGATTCAACTAGCCACATGGGTTTTGAATGGGAAGCTGGATTCACATTAAGCAGTAAATTGAATGCGGCTGCAAATGGTGCTTATGTAATGAATTATTTCGCAGATGGTAAGAGTCTTCCTAATGTGCCAGAAACATTATTTAACGTTTTCATTAATTATCGACCAATAAATTCTAGTTTGATTTTTATCCATTGGCGTAGAGTCGGGAAAATGTTTATTGATAACTCAAATACTGAAGCTGGAATGATTGATTCCTATGGAATTTGGAATATTGGTGCTAAATATAGATGGAAGGGATTAGATATTATGTTTAAGCTAAATAATATATTTGATAAACTTTATTCAACGTATGGTTACGGATATGAATATAATGGTTATCATGCCTATTATTGGCCTGGAGCTACTAGAAATGCCTTTATAAGCTTCTCATACTCTTTTTAATCAAAAACTACTTAAGGTTATTTCTAATAACCTATTTCAATTAAATTAATAGTCTATGGGCGACAAATTATCTCAGCGCAAACGAATATTTTTAATTGATACATATGCTATTTTTTATCGTGCCCATTTCGCAATGATAAGGAACCCCTTAATTAATAGCAAAGGGTTGCATACATCAGCTCTCTTTGGCTTTACTAATCAAATACTAAAGCTGTTACGTAAAGAGAACCCAGATTATCTCGTAGCTGCGAGTGATTCATCTGAAAAAACTTTTCGCCATGAAAAATATCCAGAGTATAAAGCAACTCGCGAAAAAATGCCCGAAGAAATGCGTGATCAACTGCCATATCTTTGGAAACTATTAAAGGCAATGAGGATTCCCACAATAGAAAAGCCTGGCTTTGAAGCAGATGATATTATTGGTACTTTAGTCAAACAAGCAGATTTAAATCAATTGAATTCTTATATAGTTAGCGGTGATAAAGATTTTATGCAGTTAGTAAATGACAATATTTTTCTTTACGCACCATCTGGTAGACAAGCAGAAATTAAAATTTATGATAAAAATGGTGTTAAAGAAAAATGGGGTGTGCTACCAGAAAAAATAATTGATTTATTGGGTCTTATGGGTGATTCTTCTGATAATATTCCTGGAGTTATGGGTGTTGGTGCAAAAACTGCTCTCAAGCTAATTGAAGAGTATGGTTCACTTGAATCAGCACTAGATCACGCTGATGAGGTAAAAAATAAACGTGCACGTGAAGGTTTACAAAATTGTCGTGAAGAAGCTTTATTAAGTAAAGAGTTAGTGACAATTGATACTGAAATGAAAATAGATATAAACTTTGATGATATGCTTACAGATGGTTTTAATATTGATGAGCTGGATTTAATTTTTCAAGAATTAGAATTTCAAGCACTTCAAAATCAATTAAGATCCTTGAAAGGTGAGGTCCCTTCAATTGAAAATAGGCCTAAAAAAGATTATAAGTCTTTAACAAAAATCGAAGAAATAAATACTTTCATCAATTCAATTGAAGAAGGAGCTTGGTTGGCATTTGACCTTGAAACAACTTCAGTTGATCCTATGAATTGTGACATTGTAGGATTGTCCTTTTCCTCTCAAAAGGATACTGGTGTTTATATACCTTTACATTATAAAGAAAAAACTTCTGAGTTATTTGATGATCACTTAAGTAATGTTATAGATATTATTAAGCCAATAATGGAAAATGAAAAAATACCAAAAACAGGGCAAAATATAAAATTTGACGGATTGATTCTTAAACGTAACGGAATAAATGTAAAAGGAATAAAGTTTGATACTATGATTGCTGCACATTTATTGAAACCTGAGTCCCGAAATTTGAAATTAGAAACTCTAAGTGCCGAAAAGTTAAATTACCGAATGGTTCCAATTGAAGACTTGATTGGTTCGGGACGTGAACAAATTTCAATGGCGGATGTTGAACTAAATAAAATTACTTTTTATGCTTCAGAAGATTCTGACGTAGCTCTACAGCTTACTCATATATTTATTGATGAATTAAAAAAACAGGGTTTATATACTTTTTTCTCGACAATTGAAATGCCTTTATTATCTGTTCTCCTGGATATGGAGTTTACTGGGATGTACATTGATGCAAAAATATTATCCAAAATGTCTTCTGATCTTGGAAAGAAAATAGATCTATTAAAAAATAAAATAATTAAGGAAGCTGGAATAGAATTCAATATTAATTCTACACAGCAATTAGCGAATATTTTATTTGATGATATAGGTTTGTCAATGATTAAGAAACGTTCCACTGCTGAGGATGTGCTGGAACGATTAAAAAATGAGCACATTATACCTGATCTTGTTTTACAATATCGAAAACTCAATAAATTAAAAAATACTTATATCGATGCCCTTCCGGTATTAATTAATAAAATAACAAATCGGGTCCATTCTTCATTTAATCAGACAGTGACTGCGACTGGTAGATTATCATCAAGCAATCCAAATTTCCAGAACATACCAATTCGTACAGAAGAGGGGAAAGAAATTCGTAAAGCATTTAAAAGTAGTAATAGTGGGAAACTTATTTTATCAGCTGATTATTCTCAAATTGAATTAAGAATCATGGCACATTTAAGTCAAGATAAGGCTTTAATGTCAGCTTTTAATAAAGGAGAAGATGTTCATACAAGAACTGCAGCATTAGTATATGATGTATCCATGGAAGAGGTTCTTCCTGATATGAGAAGAACAGCAAAAATAGTTAATTTCGGATTACTTTATGGTGCAGGTCCATTTAGAATGAGTCAGGAATTAGGTATCCCACAAAATGAAGCAAAAACATTAATAAATACTTATTTTGATATGTACTCTGGAATTAAAAAATATATCGATAAAACACTCCAAAAAGCTGGGGAAAATCAATTTGTTCAAACCATGCTTGGTCGACGTAGACCTGTATGGGACATTGATAGTGGCAATCATCTCCATCGAAAAGCAGCTGAGAGGATGGCTATAAACATGCCTATACAAGGTACTAATGCAGAAATGATCAAACTTGCAATGATTGAAATTCAGAACAAAATAAAATCTAACAAGATGGATTCAAGAATGGTTTTACAAGTTCATGATGAACTTGTTTTTGAGGCTCCAAAAAGTGAAATTGAGATTCTTCAGAAAATGGTTGTTTACGAAATGGAAAGAGCACTACCCTTAAGTGTCCCCGTAGTTGTTGACTGTGACTATGGTAAGTCTTGGTATGAGGCACATTAATGGAAGCCAGTATTACACTAAAAAAAGTCGGGAAACTTGTGGGAAATAAGACAATCCTTGCAAGTCTTACTTTTGGTATAGAAAAGGGATCTTTAGTAGCAATAATTGGTGATAATGAAGCTGGAAAATCAATGTTATTGAGAGTTATTGCTGGCATAGAATATCAAGAATATGGTCAGATTTTTATTAATGGTTTAGATTCACAAAAACGTCGTAATGAAGCCATGTTATCTATAGGTTTTGTCCCGCATGAATTAGACCTTGATCCATGGTTGACACTTGAAGAGAATATCCGATTTATAGGTATGCTTTATGGAGAGAGTTTGGAAACTATTAATACTAGAATGGTTCAGCTTTCAAGAGAACTTCATATTACAACCTTTTTACAAAAAATGGTTAAGGATATCTCCCCAGGTATTATAAAGAAAGGTATGATAATTCGTGCATTAATTCATAATCCTGACATCCTTATTTTAGATGACCCAACTGCCTTTATGGATGCTGAATCTTATCGTCAAACTTGGGATATGCTTCTTCGATATAAGAGAGAAAAGACAATCGTTTACGTAAGCCAATCACTTCAAGAAGTAGAGGAAGCTCATGATCGCATTCTTGTACTTGAAGATGGTAGAATTGCTTTGGATGGTAGTCTTGATCGTCTTCTCGGAAGTACTTTTGAATATCATCAATTCCAAATTGAATTTGAAGAACTTTCTGATGAGCTATTTAATAAACTAGCTAAGTTACCAAAAGTGAAAAACCCATCACGTATTGGTGAAAGTATTCATTTCTATGGTCAGCAACGTGGCGTCTTCTTTGAAGTATTAAATGCCGCTGCATCTGCTGTTATGAAAGATATTCGAGTTAAAAAACTTGGATTGCAAGATCTCATGGATGCGAAATATGCAAAAGATGGTATACATTGATTAAAGCATTATTAATTAGAAGATATTGGCTTTTTCGTCACCGTTTCATATCAGCAATTTTATTTGTGATGTTTATTCCAATCTTGTCGCATCTCATGCTAACAACTTTAATGAAGAATATTTATGTTTATTCATTAGATAAAATACCCTATGAAATTTGGGCGTTTCCAGGCGTTATTTTATTGATTTCTATAATGTCTACCTATGCTGTTTTATATAGGGATTTATTTGATCTTAGGATTCATAAGAAGTCATTTATTTCAATAACATTAGCCCCTTACAGTAAGTTTTATTTAGTTTTTGGTTTCTTACTCGCTGCCATTATTGAATCGCTCATTTATGGAATTATATCCATGATTATTTTATCATTCTTTCTATCTCAACAATTAGAATGGTATGCTTACCTGGCTATCCCAGTATATGGCTCTATTTTTTTGTTACTTTTTGGAAATCTAACCTTAACATTATCAATTCTTAGTGAAAGAATTACAACATTTATATCAATAACAATTATGTTGTTCTTTTTTATGATATTTGGGACTGGGATTCTTTTTGAATTTGAATTTTATCCTAAAATGCTTGGGATGATTTTATCATATAATCCATTTAGTTTGATTCTATCTGAATTAAGAGGTATAGTTTTCTTGAAGCAAATTAACTGGTCATGGATCTTAATTCCAGTTTTAACAGGTCTAGGGTGGACATGGTTGAATGGATTCATTTTAAAAAGAAGTTTGAAGCAATGATTGCATACCTTTCTGGAGCTATGGAATTCGCTGATGATGAAGGTTCCGGTTGGCGAAAAGATTTAACTAAATGGTTAGATGACAATCTAGGACATCAAGTATACGACCCAGTTATACAATCAGCAGCATTAATAAAAAAATATGGTGCGAGTGATTATAGAAACTGGAAAAATTCAGATCCAAAAAAATATGCAGACTTTATACGTATTTGCGTTGATTATGATATTGAAACAGTACGTAATCGTACAGATTATGTTATTTGTCTTTGGGATAATAATGTACTAAAAGGTGCGGGGACCCATGCAGAAGTAACATTGGCTTATGAGTCAAAAAAACCTGTGTTTTTAATTAATAAACTTCCCAAAATAGATTTAAGCGGGTGGATAATGGCATGCAGTACAAAGATTTTTAATGATTTTAATTCACTTAAACCTTACTTATTAGATAAATATAGATAAACGTGACTAGCAATCCCAAAGCCATAATTCATTTAGATAGGTTATGTGCAAATTATGATTTAATTAAGAAAAAATTTTCTAGCAAAAATATAATGTGCGTTGTCAAAGCTAATGCGTATGGCCATGGAAGTGTCAAGTGTGCACTGGCATTGGAAAATTATGGTTGTAAATCTTTTGCAGTGTTTACAATCGATGAGGGAATTGAGCTTCGAAGTGCAGGTATCCAATCGGAAATTCTAGTTTTCAGTAGAATGGATATAGATAGGTTAAATGATGCAGTGAAAAATAATTTGATTCTTAACATATGTGATAAATCAGATATATTAATGATTGATAACTATATAAATGATGGTGGGATTTCACCTGTGTTCCATTTAAAAATAGATACAGGAATGACTAGACTTGGAGTTGATTTCAATGATGCTCATGAAATTCTAAAACTTCTCAAGAATCATTCACAAATTAATTGTGAAGGAATTTATTCTCACTTTTCGACAGCAGACGAAGGAGATTTATCGTATGCTAATGATCAGCTTGATAAATTTAATGCTGTATTAAATTTAGCAGATGATTCAGATATCTCATTCAAATCAATTCATTGTTCAAATAGTGGAGCTTTATTGAATCTTGATCAAAAAAGAATGACACATATAAGAGTAGGAATGATGTTATATGGAGCTTATCCTTCAAATGAAGTTCCTAAAGAATTAAATATTAATCCAGTTATGGAGTTTAGAGCATCTATTGTTCAAGTTCGTCGTGTTTCAAAGGGGACAAAAGTAAGTTATGGGGGCGTATATGAAACTAAGTCAGATACAAATATTGGCGTTATTCAATGTGGATTTGCAGATGGCTTTCCAAGACCTTGGTTCAATGGAGGTTTTGTAATTTTTCAGGGAAAACAATACAAAATAGCTGGTAGGATATGTATGGACCAATTTATGGTTAATTTTGAAGAAGAAAACCCAACTCTTGGAGAAGAAGTTTTACTATTTGGTCTAAGTGAGAATGGCAAGATTAATATGGAGACCATTGCAAATCATATAGATTCAACTCCTTATGTTCTAGCTACGGGCATTGGAGGAAGAACTAGAAGGATCTATAAAGTTTAATTTTAGAATTAATCTTAGATTATATTATTAATGAATAGGACAAAACATATCATAAAATCAAATTTATTAAATTTGATTTGCTTATCATTTATTTCAAGTCAATCCTACAATTATAGTGTTGTAATGCCAGTACCTGATTTGTCATTCCATTCTTCTATTTTTTATGGTTTAGATATTCTTGAGCAAATGGATTTCAAACCACTATATGATAAAAGTATAGGCGTATTTACAAATCAAACTGCTGTTAATAGAAAAGGAGTTCATCTCTTAGATTTATTAAAAACTCATTCAAAAATTGATGTAGAAGTAATATATACTCCTCAATTTGGATTATTTGCTGATCAAAATGAACGATTTAAAATTAAAGGGAAGGAAAAATTTGATCCAATTCATAATGCAAGAATTGTCGAAGTTTTTGGAAGGAATGTTAAACCACCAGAATGGTCAGTTAGAGGCCTAGATTTGATTTTAATTGATATTCAAGATACAGGAGTTAGGTTTTCTACGTATTTAGCGACTATTACCAAAATACTTGAAGTCGCTAGTGAATGGAGAATACCGGTAATAGTTTTAGATCGTCCAAATCCACTCCGCGGTGATAGGATAGATGGCCCAGTAGTTAGAGCCAAGTTTCAATCTTTTGAAGGATATCATCTGATTCCAATTCGTCATGGTATGACTGTAGGAGAACTGTCGATCATGGCTAATGAGATGGGATGGATTAAAGATATGAAGCGAGCAAATCTAACCATTATTCCAATGGCTAATTGGAAGAGATCATATTGGTTGGATAAATCTGAGCATCCGTGGATTAATCCCCATCCTGAAATACGTGATATTAGAACTAATTTATCCTACGCTGGTTTTGGCCTGATAGAAGGAAGCAACCTAAATGATGGTCGCGGTACTGACCGACCATATATGAGAGCAGGTGCTCCATGGCTATCTGGATTCCACCTGGCTGAAAAATTGATTAAACTGGATTTGCCTGGAGTTGAGTTTAGAGTCGTTGAATATATTCCTAGAAAAAAAGAAGCTGATAAAGCCGTTCCATTACATGTTAACAAGATTTGTAGTGGAATAGATATTTTAATTACTGACCCAAATAGATTTGATCCTCTTGCAACAGCAACTTCAATATTGATTTTGGCAAATCAATTATATCCAAAAGAATTTAAATGGGATGAATTAAACCGAATAGATATGCTATTTGGACATAGTCAATTAAGACTTTTTGCAGCTCAGGGTAAACCTGCAAATTATTTGCCTCCTTTATGGCTAAAGGATGTAATTAAGTTTAATGAGTTTAGACAGAAATTTCTTATATATGAATGATCGATGAATATCAAAAAATTATATCTCTTTATTATTTTTTTTTCCATATCCATAGCACAAACTCATTTTACTATACCTCAAAATGTTTGGCGGTTAAGTATTGAACAAAAATATAAAGTTGGCAATTGGAAGGGGCACGATGGAAGAAATGGATGGAACGATTTTCCATATAAACTGGATAACGTAGTTAATATTATTAATCAGCAATGGAAGAATGAAATAAATACGCAATCAATTTTAATTGAATATGGAATTACAAATCGTTCTAGTTTTCATTTAAACGTACCCATTATAAGAAATTATAAACAAACTCACTCTTGGTTATCGCCTGCGACAAATATAGATACTTTGATGCAGTTATATCACCCTCCCGAAAAATCAACATCAGGATTGGGAGATGTTACTCTAGGTTTGAACCTATTGCTTATTGGCAATCCGGCTTGGCGTGGAGGAAAAAATAAGTTTTCTCTTTATAGTGGTTTTGATATAACCATGCCTTTTGGTAAACCTATTATGAAATTTAATCCAAAAGATATTGATGAGAATGGTGTACCTAAACAATTTAATCAATTACCTATAGGAAAAGGTTTAACTCAATGGAAGATGAGAGTTTTTGGTGAGTTTTATAGAAAATTTGCAGGCCGATTAATTAATATTAATTGGTCATCGAATATTTCATTGTTTAGTCGAGAGCAAATTAACCCCGCTATTTCTTTCCTTGCAGTTAACAAAACTATCACTCCAGATTCTCTTGCACGATCTATTGGATCTGTTTTATATGAGCAAGGAAGTCAATTGTATGGTTCAATCATTGGGCAAATAGAAGTATATCCTAAGAAATGCTTTATTTCTATTGGTATGGATTGGATGATATCAGGAAAAGATAAATATTTTTCAAATAATGATTCATGGGATGAATGGATGGTTGAGAGACAAAATTATGATACAAAAAAATCAATCTCATCACAATTAATTAAAATTAATTTATTAAATGTTGACCCTTTAGATCGATTTGGACCTTTACCTTTTGAATTAGAAATTGGGGCACGATGGTTTGTGCCAGTAATAACAAAACATTCATTTGGATACACATCAACTTGGATACGAATAAGTTCTTACTTTCAAGCTTGGTAGTAACTTATTTTTAAGATTTAATTAAATTAATCGATGATCAATTCAAAAAAATCAATCCTTGCTTGGTCGCTATATGATTGGGCAAATAGTGCTTTCGCAACAACAGTAATGGCCGGATTTTTTCCCGTATTTTTCAAGGAATATTGGTCAACAACTGATAATGTAACACTTAGTACATGGTATTTAGGTCTGGGAAATTCAATTGCTTCAATTTTAGTTGCTGCGTTAGCACCCTTTATTGGTGCAATTGCAGATAGAGGTACTGCTAAGAAAAAGTTACTCATTTTTTTTGCATTTCTAGGCATAATCGCCACTGGAGGGTTATGGATTGTAAATCAAGGTCACTGGCAGATGGCAATATTATTCTATATAATAGCTTCTATTGGATTTATGTCTGGAAATATTTTTTACGATGCATTATTACCAGCTGTAGCCACTAAAGAAAAGTACGATCATACATCATCCTTGGGATATTCTTTAGGATATATAGGAGGCGGACTGCTTTTCCTAATTAATGTATTGATGTATTTACAACCGCATTCTTTTGGCATTCCTGATGGAGCAACTGCCATAAGATTATCATTTCTATCTGTTGCAGCTTGGTGGGCTATTTTTTCTATACCGCTAATAATATTTGTTAAAGAACCTAAGGTGCACGATTCTGTAAGCATTTTTTCATCAATTAAAGCAGGTTGGAGTCAACTTGTTTCTACTTTATCTAAGATTAGAGAATACAAAGTTGTTGTCACTTTTCTTATGGCTTATTGGCTTTATATTGATGGTGTTGATACAATAATAAGAATGGCAGTGGATTATGGAACAAGTATTGGTTTTTCTGCTAGTTCACTTATAACAGCATTATTACTAGTTCAATTTGTGGCATTCCCAGCGACTTTAGTTTATAGTCGCTTTGCAACTAAGATTGGAATTAAAAACGCACTTTATACTGCAATTATAGGTTATACATTAATAACGATTTTTGGTGCATTCGTATCTAAAGAATGGCATTTTTATGTAATTGCAGTTTTTATAGCTTGCTTTCAAGGAGGAATTCAGGCTCTAAGTCGTTCATTGTACTCGAGGATAATTCCAAAAAATCAAGCAGCTGAATTTTTTGGGTTTTACAATATGCTAGGAAAGTTTGCAGCTATTATCGGACCACCAATGATGGGGTATATTGGATTAATTACTGGAAATCCACGCATAGGTATTTTATCAATTGTTATACTGTTTATTGCTGGTGGATTTATTTTGACAAAAGTCGATTTACAGGAAGGTGAGAGGATATCAGAATCCGTTTAAGAATAATTGGAAATAAAAAACTTGAATTAAATAGTAAAAAACAAATAAACTATTTTTAGAAAAGCCCTGCAGGTGTGGCGTGCTCTTCAGAGGAAACAGATTTTCTCGAGAGTCTATTTGCGGGGCTTTTTTATTGAAACTTATAATGTATATTTATTAAGTAAAGGAACAAATAAATGCGTCAAATTTCAGCAAAATATTCTCAATTTGTAATGCCGGACCACATTAATGTTGTTGGAACTTTATTTGGTGGGCAAATGATTGCATGGGTTGATCTTGCCGCCGCAAAAGCTTCTCATAGACTAATTAAAGGAACTGATGTTGATGGCTCAGTTACTAGAGCAATAGAACAAGTCGAATTTAAAGAACCAGTATATTTAGGTGATTGGGTAAATTTTACTGCAAAAGTAGTTGATATTGGAACAACTTCATATAAAATCGAAGTTGAGGCATATGCTGAAAGTCGACATTCAGAACCTCGATTAGCTTGCTTAGCTACAGTTGTGATGGTTTCAGTAAAAAAAGGCAAAGATGGGAAATATCAAAAAACACCCCATGGTAAATCTCAGAAGTAAATTAAAAATATTTATTTTCACATTATTGTTTATTAATATTTGTTTTTCGCAGGAAGTAGCAAGTATACAGGATAGTATTAATACTACTGAAAAAATAGAGGCACGGACTGTGACTATTAAAACAAAAGTAAGGGTAGTTGACGTATCTCCAACTGCATATCGTATAAGCTATTACCCACGCACCAGACAAGCTGAGCCTTATATAACTAAAATGTTTTTTCCAGGCGAAAAAATGGAAGTTGTTATACCAGAAGATATTTTAAATCCTGACAGTTTGGGAAATGTAGTTAGACTAGAACCCTTAGGCGGGGAATATGAAGTCCAATATAGAATGTTTAATAAAGCTAAGGATACAATTGATTTACATCCTTTTTTAGTTACGTATGTATCAGATATAATTAAATTAAATATTGTTGATGGGTCGACAGGTAGTCCGGTATCATTTGGAAAAATAGAGGTAACTCAATCAGGTAAATTATTAACACAGACAATAGCTGATAGTATGGGGTATACAAGAGTTAGGGTTCCTGTATATAGAAATGTTGAGAATGAAATTGTAATGTCAATCAATACAAATGGTTTATTCCCAACTTGGACTGATAGTTTTATCTTACCTAGAGGACTTTCTGAAAAAACGGTTAATCTCTCAAGATTAACTTTATTAAAAGGTGAATCTATTTATTCAGTCGTGACGGATCATGTTCCATTTAGGCAAGGTCCAGAGAATGCCTCGGAAGTATTATTCTTTTTGAATGAAGGAGAACAATTAGCAGTATCAAAAGTTGCTGGGGATCGTTTATTTGGTAGAGTCAGGATTTATTTAGAAAAGCAAAAAACCTACCACTATTTTTCTGGGTGGATACTAGCGAAAAATGTTTATTTACAATAAGGACTAATAGTTTGAAAAAAAAATTATTTTACCCATCAGATAAATTATCTAAAAAAGCTCATGTAGAATCCATAGATCATTATAATCAGGAATATAAGCGATCAATTGAAAATCAAAATAAATATTGGGGAGAAAAAGCTGAACGAATAAATTGGTACAAAAAATGGAATTCTGTTGGTTCATTTGATTATTTCAATGGTAGCATTAAATGGTTTGAAGGCGGAAGTCTCAATGCAAGTTATAATTGTCTTGATAGACATGTTGAATCGGGGAATGGTGATCGTACAGCTTTAATTTGGGAAGGAAACAATCCAGAAGAAGACAAACATTATTCATATAATGAACTTCTAGTTGAAGTAAAAAAGTTTTCCAATGTTCTTATAGATCTTGGGGTTGAAAAAGGAGATAGAGTTTGTTTGTATATGCAAATGATTCCGCAGCTTCCCATAGCTATGCTAGCATGTGCTCGTATTGGAGCAGTGCATTCTGTTGTTTTTGGAGCGTTCAGTTCAGATTCTTTAAGAGATAGAATAAATGACTCTTCTTGTAAAATTTTAATTACTCAAGATACTGGAGTTCGAGGAGTTAAACAGAATATTCCTATGAAGGTTAATGCTGATAAAGCTGTTTTAGAAACCCCTTCGATTGAACACTTGGTTGTTGTAAAGAGAACAGGCGAACCTATTAATAT
The DNA here is from genome assembly GCA_036163755.1 of Fidelibacterota bacterium. GTDB lineage: Bacteria > Fidelibacterota > Marinisomatia > Marinisomatales > TCS55. The sequence goes on along the minus strand of JAYZKF010000165.1, from coordinate 202 downwards.
GCTCCAAAAACGAGATGTTTGGTGGAATGAGAAAATGTCTGGAGCAAGCGAGGAATGTGATCCTGTCGAAGTAAATTCTGAAGATCCTTTATTTATTTTATATACATCTGGCTCTACGGGCAAACCTAAAGGCGTGCTCCATACAACTGGTGGATATTTATTATACACCAACTATTCATTTGAAATGATTTTTGATTATAAA
>JAYZKF010000164.1:0-5975 GCA_036163755.1 Fidelibacterota bacterium | reverse complement strand
TAATTCTACTATCCGTGACTGGAAGTCCATCGTCACTAAATGCCACAGCTCCTTCAGAGATCATAATCGCCATTTCAGTCAACTCTTCTCCATGTTGATTTTTGGAAATAGCACCAATAGGATGTATATATACCGGACATTCTTCGGAACGATCGACAATGTATCGGATGGATTCTGGAGAATCTATCGGAGGATCAGTATTAGGCATAACACAAACTCTTGTAAAACCTCCAGCTAATGCTGCAATAGCTCCAGATTCAAGAGTTTCTTTATCTTCTCGACCAGGTTCACGAAAATGTGAATGTATATCACAAAAACCGTGAGTTATAATTAATCCCTTACAATCAATTATTGTGGCAGTCTTAGGAGTGCGCATATTTTCGATTGATTTGATTTTGCCATCAACAATATGAACATTACCTTTTTTTTCTTTTCCTGAAACAGGATCTAAAATTGTACCACCCTTAAGAATTGTATCTTTATTTAATTTTGATAATTTCATCTTATTTATTATATCCACTTTCTTTTCCAACAAAAATAAAATAAAATATTGCCATTATTGAAGCGACTCCATTTAATACCTGATCAAGTATGATTGCCTGATCGCTATCTGCTACAGCACTATCAATTTCTACGCCTCGATTCATGGGACCTGGATGCATAATAACTATTTCTTTTTTGTGGTTTGTTAGACGCTCTGTAGTGATTCCAAATAAATTTCTATATTCTCTTATTGAGGGTATCATTCCTCCCCCCATTCGTTCTCTCTGAATACGTAGTACATTTAATGCATCAGCCCAATCAATTACTTCGTCAATATTATAACTAACCTTTACACCCAAATCTTCAGCATATGGAGGTATTAAAGTAGATGGACCACATAAAGTAATATCTGCTCCCATAATTTTGAGCCCATAAATATTACTTAAAGCAACTCTACTATGAGCAATATCTCCAATAATTCCAATTTTAAGCCCTTTAAGATATCCAAATTTTTCTTGAAGACTTGTCATATCAAGAATTGCCTGTGTGGGATGCTCATGAGTACCATCTCCCGCATTAATGACTATGGCATCAATATAATTTGTAAGTTGGAGCGGGGATCCTGGTGTTGGGTGCCGCATAACAACTGCATCAATTTTCATAGCTTCAATATTTTGTGCAGTATCTTTAAAAGTTTCACCTTTTTTTAAACTCGATGAAGATGCTGAGAAGTTTACTGTATCTGCACTAAGTCTTTTTTGAGCTAATTCGAAACTAATTCTTGTACGAGTAGAATTTTCAAAAAATAAGTTTACAATTGTTTTCCCCTGTAAAGAAGGAACCTTTTTAATGGGGCGTTCAAGAACTTCTTTAAAGCTAAATGCTGTATCAATAATAGTTTGGATATCTTGAGCAGGATAGTTTTCTAAACCTAACAAATGTTTATTTTTCATCATTAAGCCTTATTGTAATTTTGTAGTGTAACCGAATCTTTATTATCTATTTCTTTTAACCAGACTTTAACATATTCACCCTCATGGGTTGGAATATTCTTTCCGACAAAATCTGCTCTAATAGGTAATTCCCGATGACCCCTATCAACAAGTACAGCTAATTGAATATTACTGGGTCTTCCAAATGCATTTAATTCATCCATTGCTGCTCGAATAGTTCGGCCAGTGAATAAGACATCATCTACCAATACAACTACTTTATCATTTATAGAATCTTGAATATTTGACCCTTTTACTTGTGGAACCACTAATCGACTACGAAAATCATCCCTGTGAAAAGTTATATCTACAAATCCAATTGGTATTTCTATTTTGGTTATTTTTTTTATTAGCTTTTGTAGTCTTATTGCAAGTGGCTCGCCCCTAGTTAAAATACCAATTAACATTAATTCTTGAGCTCCATTATTACGTTCAAGAATTTCATGAGCCAGACGCGTAATCGATCTATTTATGGCTTGAGAATCCATAATCTTTTTCGTGGTGGATGATGCCATAGGCACCTCCTTATAATAAAAAATCTCCGGGCAGTTGAATCCATTCCAAAGATCAATTGTCGGAGATTAATAATTTTGCCCTTACCTTCTCTCTGGAATGGCTTAAAGAGCGCTCAATTATACATTTCTTTTACTATAAAAACAAGTTCATCTAATCTGAATTTTATCAATAATTTGATCACATATTTTTTTTGGAGACATATCACGCTTCATTTCTATAATTAAATCAATTTGTTCTTTTTTAAACCATTTTATCTGACGAGAAGAAAACTGTTTAGTCTTTAAAGAAATTAGTTCCTCTAAATCTGCAATTGTTATTTTATCATTTAGATATGAAACAATTTCTCTATAACCTATTGAATCTAATGGAGGGATAGAAGTATTAGAGTACTTCTTTAGCAATTGTTTTACTTCATCAATCCAGCCAGCATTTAACATACTTTTAGTTCGCATTTGAATCCTATTATTTAATTCGCTTTTTTCCCATTCCAGATAAATTGTAAAAAGATTTAGCGTTTTATTTATTGGATTATTTAATTGCTCATTATAATGCTGGGTTGGCGGTTTTCCAGTACTACGATATATCTCCAACGCTCTAATAAGCCTCTTTTTATTATTTAAATGAACATTTTTTGCATAATCAGGGTCAACAGTAACTAATTGTTCCATAAGACTTCCTGGACCTTCTTTATCATACTCGTTTTCAAGTTCTTGTCTAATCTTTAAATCTGTTTTACTCTCTTTAAAAATACCTCGAGTTATAGCTCTATAGTATAATCCTGACCCTCCACATAATAAGGGTATATGTTTTCTTGAAAAAATATCCTCAACTAAATTATATACTAATTTTGAATAAGCACCCGCACTAATTTCCTCAGTGGGTGATTTAATTCCAATTAAATGATGTTCTATCCCATCTTGTTCAACAATAGTTGGCTGTGCAGTCCCAATACCCATATTTTTATATATCTGTCTTGAGTCAAGTCCAATTATTTCGCCGTTTATTTTTTTAGCCAATTCCACTGCTAAGAAAGATTTTCCGCTTGCAGTAGGCCCAATTATTGCTAAAGAATTATTTTTTAGCATTAGGTGATTTATTATACTTTTTGTTTAAAAATAAGCTAGTGTTAGATGCGTTCAAATCTTCGGTCAAGTTCTTCCATTGATAACTGAACAATAATGGGTCTCCCATGAGGACAATAATAAGGATGCTTTGTACCAAATAGTCGGTTAACTAATTCTCTCATTTCATCAACATTTAACACATCACCTGCTTTTATTGCTGCTTTACAAGAAAAACTCGCAGCTAATGCCTCTTGAAAAGAAGAATATTCCTTTTGGGTCTCTAGATAATTATCAAGCATCTCTCTTATAATTTTCTTTTCATTGCCCCATGACATTTCTGAAGGTATAGCTTCAACCATTATAGTATTTTCACCGAATTGACTCATACGGAAACCCATTTTTTCCAAATAAGTTAGCACATCTAATAATACTGAAAAATCATCAGCTGAGAATTCCATAACTTCAGGAAAAAGAAGAGTTTGAGCTGTCATTGGCACAGAGTCAAATGATTTCATGGCCTCTTCAAAAAGAATTCTTTCATGGGCTACATGTTGATCAATTATTACGAGCCCACTACTAATTGGAGAGACAATATATTTTGAGTGAACTTGCCAAATATTATTTAAATTAACTTGATTTGAATCTGGATCATCCCGAGAAGCCAATTTTGAAACATAGCTTTTTGCTCTATCAACCGCGGGTTCAAAACTATTGTCTGCATTATTATTATCTTCAAACAATAAATTCTTTTGGGATGATTCTGGATCTGAATATCTATTTGGTATAGTATCAAAATTAAATTGATTAGAGAAATTTGGTTTCTCTAAATCTGGTATGGTTTTCAAAATAGGTTCCAAAGATTCTTCAAAAGATGATTTTAAGATATGAAACATTCTCCACTCATCTTTGAACCTAACCTCTGTTTTCATCGGATGGACATTTACATCTACTTGATCATGTGGAATAGAGATATTTATCGAATAAAAGGGGTATTCCCCACGTTTTAATAAGCTACCATAGGCTTGGTAAGCAGATGAATTCATTAGTCGATTCAAAATAAATCTATTATTTAGAAAAATATACTGTTCACCTGGTCGAGATCTAAGCAAATTTAAATTCCCGAGGTATCCAACAATAGAATAGTCACCTTTAGTAAAATTTATTGGTAGGAGTTGGTCACGATATGCAGGATCCATTACATTAACAATTCTATCTTCAAGATCTTCTTTTTTAAGTTTTAAAATATCTCTTCCATCTGATATTAAATTGAATGAGCATTCAGGATATCCTAAAGAAAATCTTCTAACCATTTCAACGACTTTTCTAAACTCTGCTCGAGGACTTTTTAAAAACTTCTTTCTAGCTGGTGTATTATAAAATAGATTCCTAATTGTTATTGATGTGCCCTTGAGATTAGGTGCTGGCTGCAAATCCCCAGATTCTCCATTCAAGATAGACATTTCAAAACCGTCTCCTGTTCCATTTGCAGATAAAATATTTACTTCAGAGACAGACGCAATACTAGCTAAAGCTTCACCCCTGAATCCCAATGTATCAATAGTAAATAGGTCATCTAAAGCATTTATTTTACTTGTGGTATAACGATCAAATGCTATTGACAATTCATCGCCAGGTATACCACAACCATCATCTGATACTTGAATTAATTGCTGTCCGCCTTTTTCAACAACTATATTGATCTTTTTAGCATTAGCATCAATACTATTTTCAATTAATTCTTTAACCACTGAAGCGGGCCTTTCAACAACTTCACCTGCAGAAATTTTATTTCTAATATCTTTTGATAATACCTTAATCATTTATTTATAGTATTAATAGATTTATTAAATATTTTTTTATGAAGCGACTCTGCCTTTTTAATTAAAATTTGAATATCTTTTACTGTTTTCTTGGCATAAATCTTATCATCTATTCCTTTTAAATTAATCAACACATTCATCGCCGCCCCCCTGAGACCACCAAGTGCAGCCTCAGATGCAACCTCCACGTCACTTATAGAGTTCGGATTGCCTTTCTCAACTAAATTTTTTGCAATCTCGAGAACACAAAAACAAAGAGATGCAACTTCATAAGGAACTGCTATAGCATATTCATTCGCTTTTTTAATGGATTCTTTTTTATACTTAGACTCACTTGGCGTTGAATCAGGCAGTCGATTCATTTTTATTAATTGATTAAATGCATTTGTATCTTCATCTATTAGGGTTGTAAGTCTATTCTTTAGAGACTGCGCCTCTAAACCAATATCACCCATTTCATTTTTTATATTTATATAATCTTTCTTTTCATGAGTAAGACTAGCAACCATAGATAATAAGGATGCTCCCAAAGATCCAACTAATGCAGACGCAGATCCTCCTCCAGGTGCTACACTATTTCTTGAGAGTTCATCTATGAATTCAGTCATTCGAAGAGATGATAACTTTTTTTCATCATTGATTATGGAATATTCAATAATCTTTTTACTTGGATTAAACGGTACAACATCATTTAATCCTAATGATTGCACTGCAGTTTCAATAATGTCTTCTTTGGGGATGCCTAAGGATCTATGTTGTTTTTTTAAATAATGATTCCCTGCCATTAGCAACGCATCTTCTGGTACTAACCCAACTAATTCGCTACCTGTCACACGAACCCCTCTTTTTTCAGCTAATTCACAAGCAGCATCAAATACATCGTGAATAGAGGAAACTTTATAATTATTAAAATTGATTGATATTTGTGCTCGTTTATATATATCGACATACCAACCAACTGCTTTAACATCTTTAAATAAACCTTTAACCTTTACTGGTGATCCATCAGGATTTCGAACAATTTCACCATCTAATAGATTTGATGATTTGGGATTAGGTATTCTTTTGCTCCTTCCACTCTCACGTATTTCAAAAGCTAT
>JAYZKF010000163.1:0-3328 GCA_036163755.1 Fidelibacterota bacterium | reverse complement strand
GTGTCTTCTCCTCCTCTATTTTTTGGCATTACATGATCCATCGTTAGCGGTCCTTTTTTTGAGGAACAGTATTGACATTGATAATTATCTCGAACTAGAATATTTTTTCGAGTGAGAATTACATCCAGTTTATGATATTTAACAAAATTTCTGAGTTTAATTATACTGGGCAAAGATAGTGCAGTAGATGGTGAATGGACTGATTCATTATAGGATTCTAGAATTTCTACTTTCTGATTAAAGAAAAGACAAATTGCTCTTCTTGCAGTACAAATATCTAATGGTGCATAGTTTGTATTTAATACCAGCACTGAGCGGTTTAGCACAGATCCATTATTATTTACTGTAATCATATATAATAATTTACAAACATCTTATTTTGGTGAATATCAGTAAGTAGATCAATTTATAAAATTCCATGTAACTCCAAACTGGATCATTCTTCCAAGCTTTTGATACATATGGTTATTTTGCACCCAAGCTTCATCACTAGTAGCCCCAAAGGCATTAAGTAAATTATTAATTCTATAATGTATTAAAACACCTGATATATCTGTAGTTAATTCAAAATGTAATAGCATATGATCTTTTATGACCCAATCAGAATTTGAATTTATAATCGGTGAGTATTTAATTGCGTCAAATCCAAATGATGGAATTCTCCCTGTTATAGCATTGACCCAAATACGAGGTTTTATAGTCATATTATTATCGAATAAATTAAATTGACCATTTAATCCAGCATTTACAATAGACCCAAAACCTCCTCCAAAATATGATGTATCTAGCTGGGTTGAAATGTTTGAATAGATATTCCAATTATTATTAAAACTATATTTCATATCAAACCCAACGAATTGTGCCTTGACATTTTCTACTCCAACAATGTTTTGTTGACTAACTTGAAAAAAACTATTAGCAACAAAATTTTTAATATTTATACTCGCATTAATTTTATTATTGGTCCAATTTTCAAAATTATTTCCATCATCTTTTAGATAAAAATCCGGATGGACCGGTTTGGATAATTTTGTAGATAAAACTTGAATGGAAACTTTTCCAAAATTCTGTTTATAATTAATCGACCAAATAAAAATATTTGATTTATCAGGCATCAAAAATTGAGAGCCTAATAAAAGTGAAAACTTTCCATAGGATTTATAACCATATAAAGTTGTCCAATTAACTAAACGATTAAAGTTCGTTAAGTTTATCTGCTGAGCATTATAACGTATTCCAAAACTAAAATTTCTTTGTGATGTTAATTGAAAAATAAACTGGCTACGATTAATATCATTGTAATTGGAATCATTTACAGTAGTATGTTTAATTATTCGGTGCTGTAAAAACTGACCAATGTATGAGTCAAGAGTGAAATTCTTTAATTTCTGTTGAAATCGTAATCCTGCGCTTATAATATTATCATTCTCACTACCATTATAAGTAGAGTCAGGCAATCCACTTCTAGTGATATACCTTGCTACAGATGATTCGTATTTTATATTGTTTCTCTCAACTCCATAATTTACTCTATATGAATGATGGATAGGAGATAAGCCCCCGGCAGGATGAATGTAATGGCCTAAGTTACCACCATGACTACGCTTAAACCCTCTTAGTTCTACCATTTCATCTTTTGATTCAAAATTCGCCCCTAATTCTAATTGATCATAAGAATAGTCTCCGCGGTAATAGTCCAAATAACTAATATTTTTTGTTGAATCAGGTAAGCTCGAAAAAGCAGGAATATCTTCCATTGTTTGAGAGGAAAAATTTTTTGAAGTATGAGAACCAAACTTCATTGGATATGAAGAATATGTACCATCAAATAGCAACATGCCCGATGTCCATGATTGATTCCAAAATAATTTTCCATTATTAATTATATAGCCATTTTGACCTGCCCAATCAAATGGAATCACAAAATCTTTTTGTCCTAAAATGATTGAAAATAATCCAATTATAGAAAATATTTTTTTCAATTTTTATATTTTATATATCTGAGTATAGGAGGTACAGTGACCGTAAAAACCACTGCATTTGAAATTTCATGTAGCAAAGTAAATCCAAGACCTTTAAATAATGCCGCCAAAATTCCTGAGAAACCTAATCCCGCTGTAATCGGATATGCCAAAAGTGTTAATAAATCATATATAAGAGTAATTATAAATCCCGTAATAGCTAAACCTACGATTAAAAACAGATTTATTTTTTTTTCAATAATTAAAGGACGAACTAATCCACCAAGGATTCCTGCAATAGCCATTCCTAATATTTGCATAATAAACAAAGGGGGGAAACTTAGGCCTGAGCCCATAGGATTAAGACCAGAATATATTCCCATTGCGGTTAATCCAACTATTCCACCCCAGCTAATTCCAAGATGTACTCCTGCGAGAAAGACAATTACGGTAATTAATTCAACGTTTGGTATAAACATAAGTGAAAAACCCATACCAACAGCAATAGCAGAAAAGATTGAGGCCCTTATTAAGCTATTCAGCTGCATTTGGTCTTTTCAATAATGGAATCTTATAATAATTATATTTGCTTGTAAAATCTTCAAGATCTTGATCATTAGATATTGCCTGATCCATTATATTCATTTGACTATCTAAAAGGTCTATTAAATGAACAAATAAAGCTTCAGAAAAAGCAGGCTTTTTGGGGCTATGCCATTCATATTTTCCTTGATGCGATAAAATTATATGTTCAATATTTAAAAGTAAATTTTGGGGGAATTTTTTTATTGATTTCGCTTCATTTCGGACCATATCTCTTCCAATAACTATATGCCCAAGCAGATTCCCTTCATCAGTATAACTTGCTTGATATTCTGATTTTATTGAAAATAATTTTCCTATATCATGTAATAAAATGCCTGCAATAACCAAATCAATATCTAGATTATATTGAGGTGCCAAATGTTTAGCAGATTTTAGCATATTTAATACATGCTCTAAAAATCCTGATCGATAGTTATGATGTACTGAGACACTAGCTGGATGCGTTAACAATTTTTCTTTATGAGAATCATATATATTATAACTTAGTTTTTTTAGGAATGGATTTTTTATCGATTTAATTATCTTCAAAACTTCTTTCCACATCACTTTTGGATCCACTGCTGCAATGGGAACAATTAATGCTGGATCAAATCCATAACGAGCATAATTTTGTACTGTCGCTTTATTTATGCGTTTAATAGTTAGCTGAGGACGATCCAAAAAATATTCAACTTCACCTTTTGCAGCAACAGCATCTCCTTTCGAAAATTTCTTGTCAAAATCTTCAATTTTATTCCAAATTTTTGCATGGATTTTCCCAG
>JAYZKF010000162.1:0-3464 GCA_036163755.1 Fidelibacterota bacterium | reverse complement strand
AGTATTGAATTAGAAACAGATGGATCTGTAACTCCTGAAGATGCAATAAGTTTTTCTGCTACAGTTATGATGGATCATCTTAGACTTGTTGAATCAATAGCGAAACCAGAAGTTCTTGAAGTAACTGAGAAGATTAGTGAAGAAATAATAAAAGTTAGAAACTTGCTTAACCTTACTATCGATGAAATGGAACTTTCTGTTAGAAGCCATAATTGCCTTCAAGCTGCTGGTATTAAGTATATTTATGAATTAGTGAGTAAAGAAGAAAGCGAGATGCTTAAATACAAGAATTTTGGTAGAAAATCTCTAACTGAATTAGTAGAAAAACTTGATGAAATGGGAATTAATTTTGGTATGGATGTAGATAAATACTTAAAATTAGAAGTATAGTTATTTATGAAACACCGTAAAAAAGGACGTAAACTTGGAGTAAACCCTCCCCATCGAAAGGCTATGTTACGGAATCTTGCCTCTAATCTAATTGAGCATAAACGTATTAAAACTACTGACTCTCGTGCAAAAGAATTGCGTTCATTTATAGAGCCTTTAATTACAAAGGCGAAAAGAGGTGATCTAAATTCAATTAGGCAAATATCAAAAAAAATTCCTAGAAAATCAGTTGTGCATAAACTTGTTCATGAAATTGCCCCTACTTTTTCAGAACGAAATGGTGGTTATACTAGAATCATTAAATTAGGATTTAGGGATAACGATCGAGCTTCTGTTTCATTAATTGAGTTCGTTGACTTTGAAATAGTAGATGATATTGCTAAGGAAAAAGTTGAATCAGAGTAAAGTTGAGTTTTAAAAAATATAAATACTTATGTATAAGGGCAGCGTTTATCGCTGCCCTTCTTTTTTCCTCCAATTTGTCTTCTCAAATTCATAACAATCATTTTGAAGGAAGATATCTTTGGGTTGTAAGAAATACACTTACTTCGATAGATAATATTGATCGTATGATTGAGTTTGCAACTATAAATAGGTTTAATAATATACTTGTTCAAGTTCGTGGAAGAGGAGATGCTTATTATAGATCAGATATTGTTCCTAAATCCCATTTATTAAAAGATGTTAAGTTTGATCCATTGGCTTATTTAATTCCAAAAGCAAAAGAAAAAGGAATTAACGTTCATGCTTGGGTAAATACTTATATATTATGGTCATCTGATAAAAAACCTATACAGTCAAATCATCTATTTAATACAAATCCTAACTGGATTGACCAAAATACGAGAGAATTGTTAGATCTTAATCAAGATATAAAAAAAAATAGGATTTTAAACAAAGGATTTGAAGGATTTTATTTATCCCCAAATCATCCAAAAGTCAATTCATATTTAGTGACAATTGTTAGAGAATTAATTCAAAATTATGATATAGATGGTATTCATCTTGACTATGTAAGATACCATGATTCAGATTATGGTAAAAACCCTGTTGCTATTGCATATTATAGAAAATATCATGGCATTAATGCATTGTCTTCAAATCAGTTAAGTAAATCGGAAATGTCAGAATGGAATGATTACCGACGAAAATCTGTAACAGATTTAGTAAGAGAATTAAGAAAAATGATTGATTATCTTGACCCAAATGTTGAATTAACAGCAGCAGTGAAGCCTAATTTATATGAAGCTCGAGATAGATTTTTTCAAGAGTGGGATGTATGGTTAGCTGCTGGTTATTTGGATAAAGCATTAGTAATGAATTATGCTTCAAATCTTAAGGACTTTGCAAGTAATATTGATATCATTTATGATAATTTACCTTCAAAGTATTGGAAAAGAATTGTTATGGGAATTGCTACTTATAATCAATCACCATCCGAAGTAATAAACAAAATTAAATATTCAAGAGTTACTCGATTTAAAAATATTTCTTTCTTCTCATATAATGTAATGGACCAAAATCCGAAATATTTTTGGCCAATAAAAAAAATACTATATCCTAAAGGTTAGAGAAACATTTAATTAGATGAATAGAAATAATATCCATTCACCAAGAGGCAGCAAGCTTACATGTAAAAATTGGCAGATAGAAGCTCCCTACAGAATGATTCAAAATAATCTAGATCCTGAAGTTGCAGAAAATACTGATCAATTAGTTGTCTATGGGGGAAAGGGTAAAGCGGCGCGTAATTGGAAGAGTTATGATATAATAATTAAAACTTTAAAACGATTAAATGAAGATGAGACATTAATAATTCAATCAGGTAAAGCTGTCGGAGTATTGAAAACGCATATTTCATCTCCAAGAGTGTTAATTGCTAATTCAAACCTAGTTCCAGATTGGGCTAATTGGGACCACTTTAATGAATTAGATAAACAGGGCTTGATGATGTACGGACAAATGACTGCGGGGTCATGGATATATATTGGAACGCAAGGTATCTTGCAAGGTACTTACGAAACCTTTGCTGCTGCAGCTAAGCAACATTATAACTCTGATTTAGCCGGGAGATTAGTTTTAACTGCTGGCCTTGGTGGAATGGGTGGTGCTCAGCCATTAGCAGTTACAATGAACAATGGTGTTTCGATATGCGTTGAAGTAGATAAAGATCGTATTCAAAAACGTTTGGATACAAAATATCTAAATATCTCTACAGATTCGTTGGATAAAGCCTTAGAATTAGCTTTAAATGCACAAAAAGCATGTAAGCCATTATCAATCGGTCTTCATGGGAATGCAGCTGATATCATACCTAAAATTGCTGAAATTGGTGTCGTGCCTGATATGGTAACTGATCAAACTTCTGCCCACGATGAGCTAGATGGATATATTCCAAATAATATGAATTACTTGGATGCTCTAAAATTAAGAAAAGATAGCCCGGATCTATACATTAAGGAAAGCTATAGATCAATGGTTGAACACTGTGAGGGAATGATTAAATTAATGAATATGGGTAGTATTGCATTTGATTATGGGAATAATCTTAGAGGGCAGGCAAAAAAAGGTGGACTTAAAAATGCGTTTGATTTTCCAGGATTTGTTCCTGCTTATATACGAGACCTTTTTTGCGAAGGTAAAGGACCCTTTAGATGGGTTGCTCTTTCAGGAGATCCAGAAGATATCTATAAAACAGATAATAAAGTATTAGAACTCTTTCCAGATGATGAGACTTTAACTCGCTGGATTAAGATGGCACGTGAGCAAGTTCAATTTCAAGGTTTACCAGCACGCATATGTTGGTTAGGATATACTCAAAGAGCCAAATTTGGCGTGGCATTAAATCAGATGGTTGCTAACGGCGAATTATCTGCACCTATAGTTATTGGTCGTGATCATTTAGATTGCGGATCGGTTGCATCACCTTATCGTGAGACTGAAAGCATGAAAGATGGATCTGATGCAGTAGCTGATTGGCCACTACTTAATGCATTGATATCTACTGCAGGTGGGGCAACCTGGACTTCGATACATCATGGTGGTGGCGTTGGTATGGGTTTAGCTATTCACGC
>JAYZKF010000161.1:0-4181 GCA_036163755.1 Fidelibacterota bacterium | reverse complement strand
TATTTTTTAATCTTTGATTAATCCATTCTTTTAACTTTGAAAAGTTTCTATTAGAAATTTTGCTATTAATTTTTAAATATATATCTGAACGATCAATTTTTAACAAATCACATAGCATCCATTCGATTTCTTGTCTAACATTTTTAAAGCCATTTGAAACTAATAAGTTTTCCCCCCAATGGATTATGTCTAAAAGTTTATGCTTTTGATAAAAATTATTTTTTATAGTATTCAAATTTATTCTACAAATGTTGATAATTGTTCTTGTTGATCAGCTAATTTAAGGTTTTCAAGGATTGAATTAATTTGTCCATCCATGATAGCTTCTAAATTATATTCAGTAAAATTAATTCTATGATCAGTTATACGACCCTGCGGAAAATTGTAAGTTCTTATTTTTGCAGATCTATCTCCAGTTGAAACCATATTTTTCCGTGCAGTTGCTCTTTCCTTAGCAATTTTTTCTTGTTGGGTTGCTAATAATCTAGATCGAAGTACTTTTAGTGCTGCCGCTTTATTTTTATGTTGTGAGCTTTCATCTTGACATGTGACGACTACTCCTGTCGGAATATGCGTAATACGAATTGCTGATTCTGTTTTATTGACGTGTTGTCCACCTGCCCCGCTTGCGCGATAAGTATCAATTTTAAGATCAGAATCTAATACTTCAATATCAGCTTCCTCAGCTTCAGGCAGAACAGCTACAGTTGCAGCAGAAGTATGAACCCTTCCACTAGTTTCTGTCTTCGGAACTCTCTGCACCCTATGTACACCGCTCTCAAACTTCATCAAACCATAAACACCATCACCCTCAACTGAAAAAATTATTTCTTTAAATCCCCCAATACCTATAGTATTTGATTCCATCACACTACATTTCCAACTATTACGTTCGGCAAATCTTGTATACATCCTATATAGATCCGAAGCAAATAGAGCAGCCTCATCGCCACCTGTGCCCGCTCTAATCTCAATTATTGTATTCTTATCATCAGTTGGATCATGTGGTAATAATAAAATCTTTAATTCTTTTTCTAGTTTTTCTAATTCTTTATTTAATCCTTCGATTTCTGCTTTTGCTATTTCTTTAAGATCATTATCATCGCTCTTTAATATCTCAATATCATCATTTAACTGGTTTGATATAAAAACATATTGATTTGATTTTTCTACAATTGGACTTAATCGTCGATGTTCTCTAGCCATTTCAGTATAGAGTTTTTGATCATTAATTCGACCTGGATCGGCCATTTTTTTTTCCAAAGATTTGAAGTGAGCAATAATTTCTTTTAGCTTATCAATCATCCTATTGCTTCTGCGATATATTCCTTTCCAGTCATTTCTTCATAATCTTCTCCAAAAGCTTCTTTTAATGCAACAATTGCCACTTCTACCATCTTATCATCTGGCTTTTGAGTTGTGATATTTTGAAGCCATAAACCAGGCGCTCTCAATAACCTAAATAATAGATTATTTTCTTTTCTAGCTGTAATCTTTATGACCTCATAAGAAATACCTGCTACAAATGGAATCATAGGTAAATGTACAATTAATCTAATTGGTAAAGTAATATGCCCTATGATATAAATAAGGAATGTATCAATTAAAGAAAAAACTATTATTGCAGATAAAAGAACAATAAACATAAAACTAGTACCACATCTAGGATGTTGAGTTGGAAATGATTGGGCATTCTTTACTTTTAATTTTTGTCCAGACTCAAAATTATAAACCACTCTGTGCTCAGCCCCATGATATTGAAATAATCTAGAAACATCTTTCATTAATGATATCAAAAAAATATAAATAATAAAAAAAGTAATCCTAAAGGCACCAGAAATTAAATTGAATGCAACTGCTTCTTTATCAAATTCCAATATTTTTGTGGTAATCCACATAGGCGCAATCATAAATAATGTGATTGCTAGCGCTATAGCAAATAAAGAGGATAGGAATTCCATAAATTTATTTGGTTTTTTATTATCTTCTTCAGGTAGAGCGATGTCTGCTGACCATTGAAGAGTTGCCATCCCCATCTTCATAGCTTCATAAAGACCTGCCATGCCTCGAAAAATTGGTTTAACCCAAAAATTTGACCTTTCAGTAATGGAAACAAATTTGTGTCTATCAAAATGTACTTTCCCGTTAGGGTCTCTAACAGCAGTTGCATAAGCACCAGGTACACGCATCATTACACCTTCTATAACAGCTTGACCTCCAACAAGAATTGTAGGTTTCATTAATAGCAATAATATTTTTTTAATCATAAAATTTAATCTGAACTGCTAATGGATTATTTTATTTAGTTTTAGAATATTTCTTTTTGAATTGTTCTATTCGTCCTGCAGTATCAACTAATTTCTGCTTCCCTGTATAAAAGGGGTGACATTCAGAACAAATTTCTATTCTTTGATCGCCCATTGTCCCATGTACTTGAAAAGTATGCCCACATGAACATGTTATATTCCCCAGTTTATATTCAGGATGTATATCTGCTTTCACTTTTAACTCCTTATTTAAAGATTAGTTTAATTGATCTAAAATATTCTTCACTCTATTTATACCATCATTAATTAATTTTTTTCCTATTGGATAAGAAAATCTAATATGAGCAGGGGCTCCAAAACCATCGCCTGGGACTGTCACTACCTTAGCTATATCTAGGAATAAGTCAGATAAATCAAATGAATTCTTAATTTCTTTACCATTAAAAGATTTACCTAAATAATATTCAAAATTCGGGAAGGCATAAAAAGCACCACCAGGCAATTCACAATTTACCCCCTTAATATTATTTAATAAAGAGACTATCAAGTCTCTTCTTTCTTTAAATTTTTTTATCATAAATGAGACCTGATCTTGATTGCCAAGCAAAGCTTCTACTGCTGCTGCTTGGCTAATTGAATTTGCACATGATGTAGCTTGCCCTTGTATTTTACTCATGCCATTAATAATAATTGGATCTCCAAAAGAGTAACCAATACGCCAACCAGTCATTGAATAGGTCTTTGACATGCTCATACATGTAATAATATTTGCTCCTATTTTATTTTTCTGATTTAATTTTTCTGCACTAACAAATTTTTTATCAAAAACCAATCTTTCATAACATTCATCAGAAATAACTACTATGTTATTTTCCTTTGCCAGCCTAAGAATTTTTATAATTATTTCATCAGACCATATAGCTCCAGTTGGATTTGAAGGTGAATTAATAATAATACCCTTTACTTTTTTTCTATTTGATAGTATTGATTCTATATCAACTATATCTGGCTCAAAATTTTTCTGAGGATTTGTATTAATAAATAAAGGTTTCGCATCTGCTAGTGCAACAAATTCTGGAAAAGATACCCAATAAGGTTTGAAAATTACAACTTCATCCTTTTGTTGAAAAAGTGTTTGGCATACAAGTGACAAACTCTGCTTCTCGCCATTAGAAATAAGAACGCTATCTGGACTTATCGTAAGTTTATTTTCTCTTTTTACTTTTTGACAAACGGCTTCACGTAATTCTATGGTCCCCGATCCAGATGTGTATTTAGTATCGCCCCGATCCATTGCTTTTTTAGCTGCATTTCGTATATTCTCAGGAGTATTAAAATCAGGTTGCCCCGCGCTAAAATTTATTACATCTTCGCCTTGATCTTTTAATTCGGAAGCACGAGTTACCATATCCAAAGTAAAGGAAGGTTTAATTTGTTTTACGCGATTAGCTAATAAATTCATGGGTAACTATAATCAAAATTGGTGTTGTTTTTTATGATATTCTTCTGAGTTGTAGTTTATCTCACCAGTAGATTTGTTTTGTTTAGAGCGCGTTTTATTTTTATTTATATTATTATTTTGTTTTGAATTTTTGTGTCGTCTAGGTTTATTACTCTTAACTTTATGATTCTCAATATCAAATTCTTCATTAAGAATTTTTTTAGATCGCTTTGGTTTAGATTTTTTTCTTTTATGAATTTTATTTGAGTTAGGGATTTTATTTACATCAATTTCTTGAAAATCAGACAATGCTGATGGTGCTTCTTCAGTTTCTAATATATCATTTTTATTAAAATTAAATAATCCTCGTAAAGTTCCATACCCCCTAGTAATTCCATTGCCAATACCTATATAATTAGGAAGAATAAAATTAGTTTCAAATTCGCCTTCAAATGCAGCCCAATTGTTCTCAT
>JAYZKF010000160.1:0-22026 GCA_036163755.1 Fidelibacterota bacterium | reverse complement strand
AAAGTCTTTAGTTGATCTATCTGAAGAATTAATTGATTTAAGTCAAAGGGCTAGAGATAAAAAATTAAAGCCTAATGAACTAACATCAGGTACTTTTACTATTTCAAGTCTCGGTGGTATTGGTGGCAAATTTTTTACTCCAATTATTAATCCACCGGAAGTTGCAATTTTAGGCATATCTCAAAGCTGGTGGAATAATATTTACAATGAAAAAACAAAAACTAACTCACCCGGATATATAATGCCATTTTCATTATCATATGATCACAGGGTAATAGATGGGGCTGCCGGTGCAGCATTTACATCAAGATTTGCTGAAGTGCTTTCTGGTCAACCTAGTTTATTGGATAAGTAAATGGGAAAAACCAAACAAGTTCAACTGGCCGTAATTGGAGCAGGCCCTGGGGGATATGCCGCGGCATTTCGTGCTTCTGATTTAGGAAAAAAAGTGATTTTAATTGATCGTGACCCAACGCTTGGCGGAGTCTGTTTAAACAGAGGTTGCATACCATCAAAAGCATTGCTCCATATTTCAAAAGTTATGGAAGATGCAACTAGTCTTGCAAAAATGGGAGTATCCTATAATAAACCTGAAATTGATATAGATAAAATAAGATCACATAAAGATAAAATTGTGTCCCAGCTTAGCCAAGGGATTGATAGAATGGCTAAAGCAAGAGGAGTACAAAAAATTCAAGGATTAGCAAGCTTCAAAAGCAATAACGAAATATTAGTGAAAACAAAATCGGGTGAACAAAATATCGAGTTTGAAAAATGTATTATTGCAAGTGGCTCTAGCTCTGGTTTAATACCTGGTATAGATAGTAAACACAAATCTATTCTAACTTCAAAAACTGCACTTGACTTATCTGATGTACCAAAAAAATTAATTATTATAGGGGGAGGTGCAATAGGATTAGAGCTTGGTCAAGTATATGCTTCTTTAGGTTCAGAAATAACATTAGTTGAGTTTATGCCTAATTTGATTCCAGGTGCTGATGCTGATATTGTTAAACCACTACACAGAAAGTTAACCAAGCAATTTTCCTCAATATTGTTATCAACTAAAGTTAAATCAGTAAAGCCTAATAAAGATGATTCAGTAAATGTAACAATTGAAAATGATAATGGATCCTCATCAAAAAATTATGATAAAATTTTGATAGCTGTTGGTAGGAAGCCTAATATAGAGTTGTTAAAGATTGACAATACTGATATACAATTAAATAATGATGGTTATATTGATGTCAATACATATCAACAAACATCTGTTAAAAATATTTTTGCTATAGGTGATGTCGTTGGTAACCCAATGTTAGCACATAAAGCAACTCATGAGGGAAAGGTTGCTGCAGAAGTTTGTTGTGGAGAGCCAGCAGCAATGGATTGTCAAGCAATTCCTTCTGTTGTTTACACTGACCCTGAGATTGCATGGGCGGGGCTAACCGAAACTGATGCCGAAGAAAATGATATAAATTATGTTAAAGGTGAATTCCCTTGGGCCGCGAGTGGTAGAGCAATTTCTATGGGTGCGAATCAAGGTAAAACTAAAATATTATTTGATCCTGAAACAAAAAAAGTACTTGGTGTTGGAATAGTTGGTCCGGGGGCTGGAGATATGATATCAGAGGCGATGCTATCTATTGAAATGGGTGCAGATGCAGAGGACATAAGTCTAACTATCCACCCACATCCAACGGTCGGCGAAACCTTCGCAATGGCTGCCGAAGTATTTCAAGGAACTATCACTGATCTATATGTCCCAAAAAAATAAATATCAAAATTTTGAATTCATCAAAACATCAGAAGGAATTGATGAGTTCATATTATCAGAAAATGGACTAACAGTCCTTTTGCTTGAAGATCACGCAGCGCCTGTCGCAACGGTAATGGTTACATATCATGTTGGTTCCAGAAATGAAGCAATCGGATATACTGGGTCCACACATTTGTTAGAACATTTAATGTTTAAAGGTTCTAAAAATTATAACAAAGAAAACGGTACAGCAATATGGACTGAACTTCAAAGTATCGGGGCTCAAATAAATGCGACAACATGGAATGATAGAACAAATTATTTTGAAGTTGTTCCAAGTGAGCATTTAGAAAAAGCGATAGCAATTGAAGCTGATAGAATGAGAAATGCTTTTCTTAGAGATGAAGATCGCCAGCCAGAAATGACTGTGGTAAGAAATGAATTTGAACGCGGTGAAAATAGTCCATTTGACGTTTTAGATAAAAACATATGGGCGACAGCTTATCAAGCTCACCCATATCATCATTCTACAATAGGATGGCGATCGGATATCGAAAATGTAACCACTGAAAGATTAAAAGAATTTTATGACACCTATTATTGGCCTAATAATGCTACAGTAACAATTATTGGAGATATTAAAAAAAGTTCGACTCTAAAGCTTGTAAATAAATATTTTGGACAGCACACAAAAAGCGAGCATGATATACCAAACATGTATACTGAAGAGCCCGAACAGGAAGGCCCAAGGCGTGTGATAGTAAATAGAGCTGGACAAACAGATATTGTTGCGGTTGGGCACAAGTCTCCCCCCGGATTAAATGAAGATACATATGTATTACACTTACTAAGTAAAATATTAGCTGACGGAAAATCTAGTAGACTTCACAAGGCCCTGATTGATTCGGGTTTAGCAACTTCACTTTTTATGTATGATTTCCCCTTTAAAGATAATGGATTATTTATAACCTATGCATTTTTGACACCCGGCGTAAAACACAAAGACATTGAAAAAATAATCTTATCAGAATATGAAAAAATAATAAACAATGGTGTAAAGAAAAAAGAGCTCGATCGTGCAAAAGCCCAAACTCGGGCAACTGTAGCATTTAGTCGAGATGGTTCATATGCTGTAGCCAGCGCCATCAATGAGGCGATAGCAATTGGAGATTGGACTTTTTATACTACTTTTATTAATAAAATAGAATCTGTCAATGAAAAAACTATTCAGACAGTTGCAAAAAAATATCTTTTAGAACAAACCAGCACAACCGGGTGGTTTGTTTCAAAACAGGTTAAGGAAAATTAATTTGGGGTTTTTTAAAAATCAGGTCATAGAAACGAAACACTCTGCTGGAATAAATTCCTATGTATTGCCTACAAACGTTAAAGAGGTAGTGACAATTTCTGGAAGTTTTATTGGTGGAGCACTTTACAGTCCATCTAAAAATCCACAAATTTCAGCATTTACTTCGGCTATGCTAGATAAAGGCACATCCAATAAAGACAAATTTGAAATTGGAGATGCTTTAGACTCTGTAGGGGCTGAGTTAAAATTTGGAAGCACTAAGCATCATATATATTTTACAGGTCATTGTTTAAATAGTGATGTTAATATGGTTCTTAAGATATTGGCTGAACAATTAAAAACTCCCGCTTTTGAAAATGATGAAATAGATAAACTCAAAACGCGAATGATTGGAAAATTAGAACAATCATTAGAAGATACAAAAAAACAGGCACTGATTTCATTTTTAAGAACATTGTATCCAAAACACCATTCTAATTACAGATATAAAACTGAAGAAAACCTTAGTTTTATTGATGCTATTACTAAAAAGGATTTAATAACATTTCATGATTCCGCATATGGTATAAATACCATGAATATTGCTGTTGCTGGTGATATCAACGCCCAAAAATTCAATGAACAGATAATTCAAAATTTTGCTGATTGGAAAAAACAATCTTTAAATGAAATTGATAAAAAAATAAATATTAAACCAGTATCCAAAAATGTTGAAAAGATAAACATTAAAGATAAAACTAGCGCGGATATGTATTTAGGACAATATATAGGAATAGATCGTGAACACACTGATTATTATCCTCTTATGCTAGGAATATACATTCTTGGAGGAAATTTTTCTGCTCGCTTAATGCAAACTGTTCGTGATGAGCAGGGGCTAACATATGGAATTGGGTCTTCTATAGGTGGTTCTAATTTTGGCACTGATGGCTACTGGAGCACGTGGGGAACATTCGCGCCTGACTTAATCGAAAAAGGCCAAAATGCAACCATGGAACAAATAAATAAATGGTATAAAAAAGGTGTTTTAGAAAAAGAACTCATTTCAAAAAAATCTACAATCACGGGATCATATAAAGTTGCCCTAGACACAACTAGTGGATTGGTATCACAAATTTTGTCCAATGCAGAAAGAAAAAAACCAATATCATATTTAGATGAATATGTAAGTATAATAAATAAAATATCTCTAGATGAAATAAATAACGCAATATCAAAATATATAGACCCCGATAAACTAACATTAGTTACAGCGGGATCGTTCGATAGTACATAGTGGATGTAATCCTAATTGCCGCCATAACACAAGATGGCTTCATTGCACATAACTCTAATGAACTGATCACCTGGTCAAGGGATCTCACCCTATTTAAAAACCAAACAATGGGTTATCCTGTTATTATGGGATCAAACACTTATAATACTATTGAAAATGAATTAAAAGGAAGAGATATAATTATCTTTAATAGACATAAAAAACCAATTAACATTTTAAACAACCTATCTTCAGATAAATGTTTTATCGCTGGAGGAGGAAAAACTAATGCTTATTTTGCACCTTATTTAACTCGCATATTTTTAACTCCCCATCCCATTGTTTTTGGAACAGGTATTAAGTTATTTGATGGTAAAATAAAGGAGAAAAATTTATTCTTAGAAAATACTGTTACAGTTAATGCTAAAGAAAATATTGTGCAATTTCAATATAAAATAATCAATTAAATATAACTATGATGTCGCTCGCTTCGCTTTAACAATTGCAGCTTTTATTTTACCTCTCAAAACTTTGTTTTCTAGAGCATTAATTTCATCCATATTACCATTTATTCCTGCTGCAACTAGTCTTTCAATTAGTTCTGCCTCTGGTTCAGATTTATCTTCACTGGTCGCTTCTGAGGGTGGGTTCTCTTTATTTTGGGTTGAGGTAGGAGCAGGGGTTTCTGACACTTCTGGCATTGCTGGTCGTTCTATAGCTCCACGTTTTATTTTTACCAGCAGTGCTTTAGCTTTTCCTCTTGTAGGTTTGTCATTGATTGCATTAATTGGTTCATCGTCTCCATCCAACGCTTTATTTACAACAAATGAAACAAGATCGTCTTGATTGGAAAAACTGGGCAGACCTTCGGGGGTAGGTTCATCTTTTTTCTTAGCACTATCAACTTGTGATTTGTCTACAATCTCAGAGGGTTCTTCAGATAAAGCCTTCACTAGATGATCAGGCATTACATTTCCTTTGCGTTTTGATTGAACTAACATGGCTTTAGCCATACCCCGAGTTGGTTTATCTGGAATAGAATTTACCAGGTCCATATTGCCGTCCAACCCGGCCTGAACTGCTCGTGCTATAGTAGCTTCACGACTATATTGTGGACCTGCATCCGCTCCGGAATCTTTCTGATCTAAAGATTCTTGCTCATCTTCAGGAATTAAATATCCTAGATTATCTAAGATCTTAGATTTGTTATTTGAAAATCCCCAAACACTCATCCAAGAAAAAAGACCTTTGCTGGTTCGCCGACAAGTTACTGATGTTCCTTCAGATATTGGCTCCAAAGCAAAAACAACTGTCTCTTTATGAACGGGATTAAATCTCATTTCTAGAGATAGTTTTTTATTTGTTTCAACAGATGTTATCCTGCCTTCAAACATTGGTGATAATGTATTAGGTCTTAAGCGAACTAAGGCTCCTGGTGCAAATTCAAATTTGTCAAATGAATATTTGTGGACATACCTGTCAGTGTTTATAACCGGCAATATTCGCAACACCCCAGGAAACCAAAAGTTATAATCGGCAAGATTTGTAATTTCACTCCAAACCGTTTCAGGCTTAGATGAATAGTTGTGTTTAACTATAGTTTCTGCAGAAAATGGACTGAGATAACTGGAGAATTCACTCGATATCTTCTGTTCACTGTTCATATCTATAATAAACAGTGCGGTTATAACAACAAAGGCTACAATTGCGATTATTAATGCCATATTTCTATCAAAATTAAGTGCAATTTTACAAATGTTATTACAAACAAATAAGTGGTTTGATATAAAATACTTGTTTCATATTAATTGCTCGAATAAAGGATTTCTATAATAAATAAGGGATTTTTCTAGTGAGCAAAATACAAAATAAAATTGTACGGGTTTGTTTTGGTGTTATTGTATTAAGTATAGTTTTATTTAAATATATATTTCATGTTTCTCTACCACAATATTCAGGGGAAAAACAGCTTCCTGGTATCGATGATAGCGTTGAAGTTTTTTTTGATGAATATGGAGCACCCCATGTATTTGCAACAAACGAGAAAGACTTATTTTATGTATCTGGATACCTTATGGCTAGAGAGAGATTATTTCAACTTTCTCTTGCTGCGGCTTCTGGCCGTGGGGAATTATCTTTATTTATTGGAGATGACAAATTATCAAGCGACATTTATTTAAGAACATTTGGAATACCTTTTATAGCAAAAGAGATGGATAAAAGACTTGATGATAAAACACGCAAATTATTATCAGCATATTGTCAAGGGATAAATGATTGGATTGATGAATCTGAAAATAATTGGCCGGTGGAATTTAGAATTTTGAGAAGTAAACCAATAAAATGGAAAACATCAGATGTTATAGCATTTAGTCGGCTAATGGCATACGAACTTCAGCAATCATGGAAGGGAGAGATTATAATGGGAGCTATGGTTGAGCAATTTGGTATCAAATATGCTAAAGCGCTTTTCCCAAATGACCCGGATGATATAATGATTGCTAGTCCTTATAATAAAATGAGTGCATTTTATAATAAAATATCTAGGGAAGAGAAAAAAATAAGATCACTTATTGGAATGGATGGAACTGTAATGGGTTCAAATAGCTGGGTTGTTAATGGGGAAAAAACTGAATCTGGCAAACCCATTCTGTCTAACGACCCACACCTCGGAACCAAACAGCCATCATGGTGGTATGAAATGCATTTAAAAGGCGGGGAGTTTAATATCAGTGGCGCTTGTTTGCCTGGTATGCCAATTCCAATTATTGGTCAAAATGAAAATGCGGCCTGGGGATTTACAAATATTATGATTGATGATATGGATTTCTTTATTGAAACAATTCATCCAGAATATCCAAACAAATACAAGCACGATGATACTTGGAAGGATATAACCGTAAGATCAGAAACGATTAAATTAAAATCTGGCGCCGATACAACGATAATGGTGCGGTCAACACATCATGGTCCTATAATTTCCGATATACACGATTCATTAAAAAATTCAAAAAAACAAATATCAATGACATGGGCTGGCCACTTTATGTCTGATGAATTACCAACATTAATTAAAATGGCAACAATTAAAAACTGGGACGATTTTTCAAATGCAGTAAAAACATTTAGTGTCCCAGGTCAGAATATTATATATGCAGATATAAATGGAAATATTGGTTGGCGTCCCGCTGTAAAAATTCCTATTCGAAAAAATGCGAAAAACTTATTGCCTAGACCCGGGGAAGACAGCTCATATGATTGGGAAGGATTTGTTCCGTTTAATGAGATGCCTTTTTTGCTAAATCCAGAAAAAGGGTTCATAGCAACCGCTAACAACAAAACGATTGGTGACTCTTTCCCATATTACATTTCAAACCAATGGGCATCACCAAGTCGAATAAAAAGAATTGAGCAGATGATAATGGATAGAATGTTTACGAATGTAGATTTCATGCAAGAAATGCAAATGGACCAAAAATCCCATTTAGCTTTAGAGATTGTTAATCATTTGTTACAGACCAAAAGTAATGGTAATGAATTGATAAATAAAGGTCATAGCATTTTATCGGAGTGGGATTTTATAGAATCACCAGATTCTAAGGGAGCATTAGTTTATCATTATATATTTAATGCCTTGCTAAAAAATACATACGGGGATGAAATGAATAAAATTGGTGAAAATTATTTAATTGATTTTGTTAATCAACCAATGGTCCCGGTTAGAAGTATGATCTCATTATTAAGAACATCAAATTCTATTTGGTTTGATGATATAAATACCAATGAAATTGAAAGCAAAGTTGACATATTAAAGAAATCTATAGTTGATGGTATTATGTTGCTTGAAAAAGATTTTGGGAAAAATGAAAAGAATTGGAAATGGTCAACAACCCATACTATAACTCAATCGCATGCTATGGGTTCACAAAAAATTCTAAACATTTTATTTGATTTTAATTTGGGGCCATTCCCTAGTGGTGGTTCATCTGGTAGCATTAATAAGGCTGAATATAAGCTATTAAAGGATTTTGATGTTGCTGTTGCACCTTCAATGAGAAGAATTGTTGATTTTAATAATTTAAATGAAACAAAATTTATTTTACCGGGTGGGCAGTCTGGACTACAAAATAGCCCTCATTACAAGAATCAGTCAACGCTATATAAATTGGGCAAATACAGAACTACATATTTTGATGAAAATTATATAAGATTAAACATGGAAAATAAACTTGTTCTATTGCCAAATAGTTAATTCTTATATTAATTCTATCTTGTTTTAATATCTATGACTCCACCCATGCCGGCGCCCGTTCCATACAGCATTGCTGCTTCTGATGCTGATAACAATTTCAGTTCTTGTAAGGATGCACTGGGTATGTTATTAAGTTGTTCTTCATTCCCCATCTGAACACCATTCAAAAAAACAGTTATTGTTAAACCCCTACTTTGAAGCCACGCAGGTCGTGCGACAACGATTATATCATAAGCGGTTTGTGCTGAAGGATGTTCTTTTAGTTCCTCTTGGGAAACAAAATTCCTTGGCCGACTTGGTCGGCGTTCTGTTCCATTAGAACCACAACTAATCAAAAATATTAAACTTATTAGTATTATTTTTTTATTTATCATTTTATTATTTTAACCTATTGGTTGGAATGTAAGATTCTTTATTTAAGATTGGGAGATTATTATTCTATGAAAAAACTTGAGGTTTCTGAGCTAAAGAAAATGATGGATGAAAAACAAAATTACACTTTGTTAGATGTGCGAGAAAAAAATGAGGTTGATTATGCAAGCATTGATCCACACATACATATTCCTTTATCAGACATTATAAATCGTCATATTGAGTTAAACAAAGATAAACAAATAATAATTATGTGCCGTAGCGGTGTTCGATCTGCTCAAGCCTGTGAGTTTTTGAAGCCATTAGGTTTTGATGTTTATAATTTAACTGGTGGTATTAATATGTGGTCGCAAGTGATTGATCCAACTGTGCCACAATATTAATGTTTAAAACATCTTACGCCGGTAAATAACATTGATATTCCACTTTCATTACATGCGTCAATGACTTCTTGATCTCTAATTGAACCACCTGGTTGTATAACACATGAAATTCCTGAATCTTTTATTGTGTCTATACTGTCTCTAAATGGGAAAAACGCATCCGATACTAAAACTCCCCCAACAACCTTGTCTCCACCTTTTTTTAGTGCCATCGATACTGCATCAACTCTACTTACTTGACCCGCCCCTAGGCCTATAGTTGTATTATCTTTTGCAATTAATATTCCATTTGATTTAGCATGGCGTAGTACTTTCCATGCAAATAGTCCTGTTTGTATATCTCCATCAGATGGAGATTTCTCCGTCACAACCTTTAAATCTTTTTTAATAAGATTTTTGTTATCAACATCTTGTACTAAAATACCACCGTCTAGATTTCTTATCTCAAGTTTTGGAACTCTTTTTTTTATTTCACCGATTTCTAAAACTCTTAACTTGTTTTTTGATTTAAAAATTTCAAGGGATTTTTTATCAAATGCAGGTGCCAATACAATTTCTACAAAAACTTTAGATATAGCTTCAGCAATATCATCCGTACAAATCCTATTTAATGCAACTATTCCCCCAAATGCAGATACCGAATCGGCATTAAATGCACGATTATAATTTTCCAACAGATCAGTTCCAATAGATACCCCACATGGGTTAGCGTGTTTGACAATAACACAAGCTGGGTCATCGAATTCCTTCACGCAGGCAAGTGCACCATCAGCGTCCATTATATTATTATATGATAATTTTTTTCCTTGGTGAATAGTTGCATTTAGGATATTAGAGTCATTATTATTTATAATATTATATGATGCAGCAGATTGATGTGGGTTTTCTCCATATCTCAAGTTTGAGTGTTTTTTGAATGTTAACGTAAGATTGTTCGATAGCTGATCTCCCTTAAAATAATTATGAATCAGTGTATCATATTGTGCGGTGTGTCCAAATGCTTTAGCCGATAATTTTTTTCTAGTATTATAAGATATGTGATTCTTTTGTTCCAATTCGTCTATAATGATTGAATAATCATTTGGATCAATAACAACGCATGTCCACCCAATATTCTTAGCTGCTGAACGGATCATAGTTGGACCGCCAATATCAATATTTTCTAAAGCGATATTTGTTTCACAATTTTCAAGCGAAATGACATCAGAAAATGGATATAAATTGCAAATAACAAGATCTATCCAATTTATCGAATTTCTTTTTGCTTCGGATTCATGTTTATCTCGCAATCCAAGGATCCCCCCCCCAATCAAAGGATTTATTGTTTTTATTCGCCCATTCATTATTTCTGGGAATTGAGTATAGTCACTTACGTCTACAACGTTTATATTTTCTTGGCGCAATGTTTTTGCTGTACCCCCCGTAGATAATATTTCAATATTCTTCTTGTTTAGGGTGTGCGCTAGCTCCACTATATTGCTTTTATCATAAACAGATAGTAGTGCGCGCTTAATTTTAATGGGGGATTTATTTAAATCTAAACCTTGAATCATTTTTTATTAATTACTGCAAGTGTTAGTCTACTTTTACATATAAGGTTATTCCCCTCATCAGTAATATCAATATTCCAAACTTGAATCTTTTTTCCTATTCTAACGGGCTCCGCTTTACCAAAAACCCAATCATTAGATATAGATTTCAAATGACTAGCATTAATTTCTATTCCCACAACAGATTGATTATTAAAATCTATTTGCATCCCTGCGCCGATACTCCCAAGTGTTTCAGCGAAGGCTGCACTAGCACCACCATGCAATAAGCCATATGGTTGTTTTGTTCGATCATTAACAGGCATTTTGCCCATAATATAATTTTTACCAAAATCTGTAATCTCGATACCAAGATGATCGGTCATGGTGTTTTTTTGAAAAACTTCAATTTGTCTTAATATCTCTTTTTTATCCACTATGTTTTTAGATGCTATTTTATTTTTTAGACAATTTATTTATTGCCTCCACAAAAGCAATCCCTTCCAATTCTTGAATTTTTGTTTTTAGTGTTTCTGCAGTTTCTCCATTTGTAATATTATATTTTTTTTGAATTAATATGGGCCCACCGTCTAGTTCTTCAGTAACAAAATGAATTGTACATCCAGACTCTTCATCTCCATTAGCAATAACTTCTTCATGAATATTCATGTCCATTCCACCGCTATATTTGGGTAGCAATGATGGATGGACATTTAAGATTTTATCTTTCCATGTTTGACAGAATTTGGCGGATAGTATTCTCATAAATCCAATTAGTAATATTAAATCAATATTATGTTTTTTTAGCTCCATGCTTATTTCAAAATCAAAATCATCACGTTTTTTATTTTTATGATTTATAAATATAGCCGGAACACCATTTTTCTTCGCTCGTTGTAAGATATAAGCATTTTCCATATTAGAAATAACAACATTTATTGTTGCTTTCAGTTTATTTGTTTTTTCTGCTTCAAGAATTGCTTGCAAATCTGTTCCGTTCGTTGACCCAAGAATACCAAGTTTCATCATCTTAATAGTTTCATATTGTTTACACGTTTTTGAATTAAAAAATCTTTTCCAATATCTTCACGGTGAAAGAGGGGTCCCTTAATTAGTTTCGCATTGTTTTCTGCCAGTGCTTCGGCTAAAGGAATAGAATTGGCTATACCTACGATAGCAATTGTACGACTTCCACATTCGATCAGCTTTTTATTCTGCAAATCAACAGATGCATAATATAGATTGTCTTGATCCGTGACTTCACTAATATCAATAGCTTGGCCTTTAACTGGGTTATTAGGATAGCCTTCGGGCACAACGTATTTACAAACTGTCGCCTGCCTATTAAATTGAACATTAATTTCATCAAGAGTTCCATCAGTAATTGCAACGCAAATATCAATAAAATCAGTTTCTATTAAAGACAGTACATTCATCGCCTCGGGGTCTCCAAACCTTGCGTTATATTCAATTAACTTTACCCCATCTGCGGTAGCTATAAAGCCACCATAAAGTACTCCCTTATATTCTTCGCTAAATTTTTCACTAAGTGCTTTAATTGTTGACTTATTGATTTCCATAGCACCTTTTACATCATCATTTGTCAAAAAGGGAAGTGAGTGATTGGAATCTGTATACGTTCCCATTCCACCTGTATTTGGTCCTGTATCATTTACATAAGCTCTTTTATGATCTTGTACTATCGGCATATGTTTGAGAGATCTACCATCACAAAAGCTCATTAACGAAAATTCTTCACCAATAAATTTTTCTTCTATTACGAACTTTCCACCCTTATTAATTATTTCTTTACAATATTTTATGGCTTCATCCATATTGTGCAAATGTTCACCTGAAACTTTTACACCTTTTCCACCTGCTAGCCCATCATATTTGACTACGTAATTGTCTCCTAATTCTTTAAGAAACTGTGAAACGCCTTCGATTGATTCAAATGACTGGTATTGGGGGCCACCAGGAATTTGATACTCTTTAAATAAATCTCTAGCAAAAGACTTTGATGTTTCTATTTGTGCTAGGGATTTTTTTGGTCCTACTACCTTAATCCCACATTTCCATAAATCATCTGAAATCCCAGATTCTAAAGGATTTTCTGGACCAATTATTGCAATGTCCACATCATTCTCTATAGCATAGCTTATTACCGTGGAACTATCATTAATATCACCAATATTTATCTTCTCACAAACATCACTAATGCCTGGATTTAAATTGGATCCAATACAATAAATCTTTTTATTATGTCCGGAATTATTTAGTGATTTAACTATAGCATGTTCGCGGGCCCCAGAACCAACTACTAAAATTTTATGTTCCATTATTATTGTAAATAATTATTAAACACCATTCCGGTGAGTAGCTCTTTGTTTGCCCATCTGATCTATTGTTTTTGAATCAATATCATTGGCAATGTAGTTCCCATCTAGACAAGCCATACATGGCTTGTCAATATAATGTTCACCCCTTCTTGTTACAGCCTCTACAAGGTCATTTATGTCCTGGTAAAGAAGTGCATCAACCTTTAAATATTTTTCAATTTCATCTATTGTCATACGTCCAGCAATTAATTCTTCTTTCGTTGGCATATCAACACCATAAAAACAAGGCGATTGCACCGGTGGGCATGCACTTGAAAAGTATACTTCCCGCGCGCCAAAATCTCGCAACATTTTTACTATCTCCCGACTTGTATTTCCTCTAACAATGCTATCATCCATTATCATTACTTTTTTATCTTTTATTTCTAATTCTTGTGGTACAAGTTTGTAGCGAACAGATTTTTTTCTTTCTTCTTGGCCGGGCATAATAAAGGTGCGTCCAATAAAAGTATTTTTATATAAACCTTCTGAATATCTAACTCCAAGTTCATGGGCAAAAGACAATGCAGCTGTGTTTGCTGTGCTTGGCGCTGGTATAACTATGTCTGGCATTATATCTGGATGTTTTTTCTTCCATGCAATTGCAAGATTTTGCCCCATACGTAATCGCGATCGATATACGCTTACATCATTTAAAGTTGCGTCTGGTCTTGCAAAATAAACATATTCAAAAATACAGGGGTTAAATTCCTTTTTAATCAATCTTTTGCTATAAACTTTTCCGCTTTCAGCAATAAAAATTAATTCTCCGGGTAAAACCATCCCCTTCGGTTCATATCCTAAAGGGTAAAACATTGTGTTTTCGGATGCAAATATATAATCGATTTTGCCTGTAGAATTTTTTCTCTCACCTTTTACCAAGGGTCGAATCCCCTGAGGGTCGCGAAAAACCACAAGTCCCTTACCAATAATTATTGATGTTACTGAATAGGCTCCTTTTACTTTTTTAAATATTGAAGTGACAGATTCACATAATAACTCGAAAAATTCTTCATCTGTCTGTGGTGGAATTTCTTGATGTAATTCATCGGCAAATAAATGCAATAAAACTTCCGAATCGCTAGTTGTGTTTAAATATCGAGTTTCCTTCTTGGTAACTTCTTTTGCTAGATCATTATAATTGGTAAGATTGCCATTGTGTGCAAGGGCTATTCCATATGGTACAGATGTCCAAAAGGGTTGTACTTCACCGTGGCTAAATCCTCCATGAGTAGGATACCGATTATGCGAAATTCCTACATTACCTTTTAGAAGGCTCATATTATCTTGATTAAAAATTTCTTTAGCTAGTCCTACTCCCTTTTCCTTATGCATTCTATCATCATAGGTCATTATACCTGCAGCATCTTGTCCTCTATGTTGTAAATGTATTATACTATCATAGAGTTCGCCAGCTACTGGCTTATCTGAAAAAATTCCTGCGATACCACACATTATTCTATATCTACCAATTTAGATGACAGACCTATGTATGATTCAGCATTTATTGATAGCAAAATTTTCTTATCATTACTATTAATGTCCAGTGAATCAACAAAAGCTTTAATTTCACTTGAGCCAATTTTTTTACCACGTGTAAGTTTTTTTAATTTTTCATAAGCATTTTGTTCGCCAGATTTTCTAAGTATAACTTGAATTGCTTCTGCTAGAACTTCTTGATTCTTTTTAAGCTCATCAGCTAGTTGATCATTAATCACCTCGATTCGATTAAGTCCCTTTAAAATGTTTTTTAGTGATAAATATGAATGTGCAAGAGCGACGCCCTGATTACGTAATGTTGTTGAATCTGTTAGGTCCCTTTGCATTCTTGATATAGGAAGTTTTTGAGATAGAAAACTTAATATTGAATTTGAAACTCCCATATTGCCTTCAGCGTTTTCAAATTGAATCGGATTAATTTTATGTGGCATAGTTGATGAACCAACTTCTTCTTTGATTTTTTTTTGACCAATTACACCTCTACTAATATAGTACCAAATGTCACGACAAAAATCAGTTAAAATTGTATTAACACGTATTATTTGTTGATAGCTTTCTACTAAGGAGTCATGCGGTTCAATTTGTGTTGTAATCAAATTTGGTTGAAGCCCTATTGATTTTATAAATTTTTTTGCAAATTTGATCCAATCTGTTTTGGGATAAGCAACAGATTGGGCTGACCACGTACCCGTTGCTCCACCAAATTTACCAAGTAATTTGTGTGATGAAATTGCTGATATTTGTCGATTCAATCTTGAATAAAAAACAGCAATCTCTTTTCCAAAAGTTGTTGGGGTTGCGGGCTGACCATGTGTAAGTGATAGCATTGGTATGTTTTTATTTTTTTTTGCCAATACATTTAGATTCTTGGTTATGGATTTTAGTGTCGGTAGATAAATTTCATTTAGGCCGTCTTTCCACATTAAAGAATATGCTAAATTATTTATATCCTCAGAGGTTAGCGCAAAATGTATCCAGGGGTGAAGGTGGTTTTTTAATTTATCCCTAAGAAAATATTCAATCGCTTTTACATCGTGATTGATAGTCTTTTCATATTTTTTTACTTCTGTCGCATCTTTTATATCAAATTTTTTATAAATATTTCTATACTTAGCCTGGTCTTGGGAAGAAAATTTGCTCAATTCTTTAATTGATGGTTCTTCTCCCAATGCAATTAAATACTCTATTTCTACAAATAGCCTATACCGTATAAGGGCGTGTTCTGAAAAATAATCAGATAATTCTTTTACACTATTTCTATAGCGACCATCTAGTGGGGAAATTGAATTTAGCGGTTCAGGCACCAAAAATTCGCTTTATAGCTAAAGCACAATTCCCAGGATCCAACACAGTTAACACTGGAGTGTTACTTGGCATTTGAAGAGTTGAATGGATGTTAACCAACATATCGGTTTTATCTGAAAAAGGCGGACATGCTAATGTTGGAAAAGATGAGTTTGCTGCTACAAAGCCAGACAGGGCATTTGATCTGCCCGCAATAGTTACATATAAAATATGATTATCATTTTCGTTCGATTCTAATATTTCTAAAACTTGTTTTGGTTGTTTGTGCGCAGATGCTGCATGTTGCTCCCAGTTTATATTGTATTCATCAAGTTTATCCGTAATCTTTTTTGCATGGGGCTCATCTGATGTCGAACCCATTATAATAACGACTTTCATCAAATATCCTTTAACTTTTTATTTATTCTATCATTAATTAATTCATTTGAGTTGGGGAAAGGAAAAGTCTCACCCGTAATTTTTTCATACAAATATATATAACGACTTGAAAGTTCTGATACCAATTCATCAGGAGCCTCTGGAAGCGTTTCATCATTATATGGATCACAATTGTCTACAAACCACAACCTTAAAAACTCTTTGTCAATGTTTTCCGGCTCTAGTCCATCATCAATGCGCTTATCATATGTTTTGCTTAGCCAATAACGACTAGAATCAGGTGTATGAATTTCATCAATTAAAACAATGTTTCCGTTTTCGTCGTGACCCATTTCATATTTAGTGTCAACCAAAATCATACCATTTTCTTCTGCTTTTCTCTGTCCAAACGAAAATAATTCCAATGCTTTACGGCTACAATAATCCCAGTCTTCTTGTGTCATCCATCCTTCACTTACAATTTGTTTGGGGGCAATGGGTCGATCGTGGTCTTTTTCTTTTGTTGTCGGCGTTAACATGTTTTCTTGCAGTTTTTCGTTTTTAACTAAGCCCTCTGGAAGAATATTACCACAATATTCTCTATCCCCATTATTATATACCGTCCAGAGAGAAGTGCTTGTGCTGCCTGTGATGTATCCTCTAACAACAAACTCTATAGGAATTACGTTACATTTCTTTGCAATTGTTACGTTTGGGTGTGGTATATCAATAACATGGTTGTCTATAATGCCTTTGGTTTTTTCAAACCACCATGCGCTAGTAAGGTTCAGCACCTGTCCCTTAAAAGGAATTGAAGCCAATACACGATCAAAGGCGCTTTGTCTATCTGTAGTAATTAAGATTATTTTATCATCGAGCTCATACTGGTCTCTTACTTTTCCAGTGCGTTTTTTACCTTTGTTAAGCTCAGTGTTAACAAGCGTGTTTTTAATTTCCGAGTCAATCCGGTCTTTATATTTTTTATCTAATTCTGTAACATTCATATGATAATGGGTTAAATAATATATTTGTCTCTAAAATACTGTTTAATGTTGAATCAAAATTACCGCTGTTTACTTTTATATTCCATATAACACCGTATTTTAAATCAGATATTTCATTTATTTCAAATGTATTTTTTAGTGATTCTAGTTTTAGGCGACCAAAAACATCATCAATTTGCCTAATTAAAAATGAAGCTGTTTTGCTTGTTTTTTTAATATTAGAAATATATTCTTTGTTTGAATTATAGAGTTCTCCTGATTTATCTATTTTAGATAATATTTTTGACTTTGATCCTTGTATGTTTATCTCCCAATGGGTGTGACGTGAAATCTCAACATCATGTCCCATTTGAACTAATGCGTTTTGAATAGAAGCTGCTTCATTGTCATTAATAATCATATCAACAACCCATTCATCGTTATTGTTACCATTATATTGGGCAAGCTTGGTTAAGCTTTCATTATAATTTAAAATACAATCATGGGTTGGGTTATCTAGTTCAATATATTCTTTCATTGATGAAAAAATCACATCGCCATTTTTTGTGCGCTCTGGATGTGGCATGATTGCCATAACATTACCAGTCGTATTACAAACTGCTGCCAAATTATATATAGAGCCGTTTGGATTGGTTGGGAACTCATCAATGACAGAGCCCACATCATTGCAATATCTAAATACTGTTTGTTTGTTTGTGGTTATTTCTTTTAATAAGGAGTCAGGAATTACAAATCTTCCCTCCCCGTGTGCTAGCGGGATGTTTATAAATTCCCCTTGTTCAAGATGTCTTGTAAAGGCACACCTATCCCCTTGAACATCTAGTTTAAGATTTGACCATGTGTTATAATAACCAACACCAACAACCTGTCCGCCTTGAATCCTTTTATTATCTGTTAAGGCTAATCCTAATTTGAAATTATTTAACCCCGGAACCAAACCGCTTTCAACCAAAATTTGTGCCCCATTACAAATTCCCAAAATTGGTTTTGCTGATTTTGATTCAATTTTTAATTGTTTAATTATTGGATCAAGTGATGCTATAACTCCGGCTCTTGAGCGATCCTCGTATGAAAAACCCCCAACAATAATATACCCATCAAAATTTGATAATTGTTCAATTGGGTTGTTCCATAGAAACTCTACAGGGTTAAGGCCGACTCTCTCACAGGCCATAAAGGTTTCTCTCTCTGTGTTTGATCCTGGAAACTGTATTATAGCAATATCAATCATTTATTCAATTACCACTCCATTTTCACCAGATTCAACTTTGCCAATTTGATACGCTTTTGAAAACGGATTTAATAATGTTTTTATTTTATCATAATTAGAGGGATTAATAATTAAAACCATACCAAGACCCATGTTAAATGATCTAAACATTTCATTGCTTTTAACCTTGCCGATATTTTTCATAACTGTAAATATTGGGGGGACTGGCCATGATGTTCTGTCAATTAATACCTGTGTGTTTACTGGTAAAATTCTTGGTATGTTTTCTAATAACCCACCACCAGTTATATGCGCAATACCTTTTATTTCAATTTTTTCATTTATAATTGAAAAAATGTGATTTGTGTAATTAATGTGTGGTGCAAGTAATGTTAGGCCGACAGATTCCTCAAGTTCTGGTAGTTCATCATCAACTTTAAGTCCACCTATATCAAACAATATCTTTCTGGCAAAAGAATAGCCATTAGTATGTAAACCATTTGATGGCAAACCAATAACAATATCTCCATCAATTATTTTTGATCCATCAATTATTTTTTCTTTTTCAACAATACCGGTGATTATTCCCACTAAATCGTGTTCGCCTTTTAAATATACATCTGGCATTTCTGCTGTTTCACCCCCAACAAGGGAAACTTTATTCTCTCTACACGCCTTCGCCATGCCCGCTACAATAACTTCAATTATTTTTGGATCTAATTTATCGTTAGCTATATAATCAAGGAATGTTAACGGCTTAGCTCCCATTACTATAATATCATTCGATGCAGCGCTTAATAAATCAATTCCTATTGTATCATATTTATTCATTTTTCTAGCTATTATAGTTTTTGTTCCAACGCCATCTATGCTTTGTACCATTACTGGATTTTTATAATTTTTTATTATTGGCTTTAAATCATATAATGAGCCAAAATTTCCAATGCCTGTTAATACATTATCAGAAAATGTAGATTTTACACTCGATTTTATCAATTCAACAGCCTCATTTCCCGCTTCAATGTCAACTCCGGCTGATTTATAACTAATGTCACTCATTATAATTTCTCTCTTAACCCATTTTCCCATGCGGTTTTTAATACATTAATTGATTTGTTAATAGAATTATTTATTTTGATTCGATTGGTCTTGTTTGTTGTGCCAAGATTAAAAACATCTAAGTTGTATTTTTTAAATATATCAATTGTATTAGCAATATCCTTTTTTTGAACTTCAATTATGAAGCCACCTGTTTCAGAAAATAATTTTTTATATATTTCTAATTCTCCGGGTATTTCTAATTCACAACCTATTGAATTTCCAAATGACATTTCTGCAACAGCGCAGCTAAGGCCACCATCAGAAATATCATGACATGATAATATAAGCTGTAAATCTATACAATCCGTAATTGCATATATTTGATTTTTAACTTCATCCAAATCTGGCTTGGGGACATTTGCGCCCAATTTATTATACAAACTATAATAAACACTTCCACCTAATTCATCTTTTCTATCGCCAATTAAATAAATTAATGAATTGTTTTTTTTAAAATGCATACCAATAGATTTATTTACATCATCAATTCGACCCAAACAGCTTACTATTGGACTTGGTGGAATTGATCGATTTTTAGATTCATTATAAAAGCTAACATTCCCCGCTATTATTGGCGTTGCATGCTCTTTATTATTTTTTAATGTTATTTTTTTACTAGCATCTGCAACGCCATTTACTGCTTCAACAAACTCCCACATTTGGGATGGTTTTTCTGGATTTCCAAAACACAAGCAATCAGTTAAAGCATGCGGTGTGGCTCCAACGGCAGCAATATTTCGCATTGCCTCGACGACAGCATTAACACCACCCCAATATGGACTTATTTCACTGTATCGAGGATTGTGATCAGTAGACAAGGCAATTCCGATATTCCGAATTTCTTCAGGATAGTCATTTGAGTTAAATGGGGCGAGCACACCTGCATCTGCACAGCCCGTTTCAGTATAAATTCGACCCTGAACTTGTTTGTCATATTTTTCATATACTGGTTCGCGACTTGCTATATTTTCATGTTCAAGAATTCTTAACAAAACATCATTCATATCTTTTTCGGTTTCTAAATTCGGTTCTTCATGTAAACTCTGTGGGTTTTCAAACTTCCGATCATATAAAAAACCTTTTGTAACTTGACTAGCAGGTGCATGCGCTATTTCATCGTTTTCGTTATGTATAATATATAATCCATCGCCTCGTATCTTTCCTATAGCTGAAGCCATTGCGCCAGTGCTAACATTGGGCAAATCATAAATAACATTATAATGTTCTAGTATCATTTGTGTTATATCGGGAGGGCAAACCCACATGAATCTTTCCTGGGTTTCGCTACATAAATAAACACTGGGGTGAAGGTTTTCCATACCTATGTGTATTTTATCCATCCAAACTTCTGACCCATAGCCCGAAGTTTCAGCAAGCTCAACACTTGCACACGCAATTCCCCCAGCTCCTAAGTCTTTAAACCCAACTTTATTAATTAGCTTTTTCTCTTTTAACTTATCAAACAATGCATACGTAGATTTCAACAAATGTCTTTCTAAAAAAGCATTTGGCTCTTGTACTGCGCCTTTATTTTGCTCTATTTTGTCTTCCTCTAGTTCAAGAGATGCAAAACTTGCCCCGCCAAAACCGCTGTTATCTGTTGGCTTTCCTATTAATATAAGATCATAGCCCTCTGCATTTTCTGGGGCGTATGAATGTATGATAAGATCATCTCTAACTATTCCAAGTGTAACTAGGGTAACCAAACAGTTTTCATTATAACCATCATTATAGTATATGTCACCACCAATATTAGGAATCCCAAGTGGGTTGGAATAGCCCGCAATGCCGTCTACCACTCCGTTGTGTATCCATTTTGTTTTGTTGTTGTTTATATTGCCAAACCTAAAAGAGTCCGTACACGCAATCACCTCTGCTCCCATGCACATTACATCGCGAACATTTCCACCCACGCCTGTAGCTGCGCCCTCATATGGAACAAGTTGTGAAGGGTGGTTGTGAGACTCATGACTCATAACAACACACCATTTTCGATTTTGCTTATCGGTTGCAACAGCAACAACCCCGGCATCTTCCTTTGCGCCAAGAATTACATCTGGTCCATCGGTCACAAATTTCTTTAGGTGATTTCTGCTGCTTTTGTAGCTACAGTGTTCAGATCCTTGAATCGAAAATAAAATCAGCTCGGCCAGCGAGGGTGCTCTTCCAAGCATATCGTTTTGTATTCTAATTGCTTCATCTGGCGTTAGGGGAATGTTTAGATCTGAAAGTTTTTTTTGAACTGATTTAAAGTCAAGTCCGTTAAAATCAACAATTTCTGTTGTAAACGCCATATCTAATTTGTCGTTAAAATT
>JAYZKF010000159.1:0-3660 GCA_036163755.1 Fidelibacterota bacterium | reverse complement strand
TTGCAAAAAAGAAACGACACGTTTGATCATTTTATTATATTCTTCTTTGGAAACTAGACCCTGACAAGGCCCTTCGCATTTCTTTATATGATAATCAAGACATAAGTCTACTTTTAAAGATCGAATTGTTTTTTTATTCAGTAGGAAGTCACAGCTACGAATAGGAAAAATCTTATGTACCGCTTTAAGCGATCTACGCAATACATACACATCTGTATAGGGTCCAAAATATCGAGAACCGTCTTTGACAATCTCTCTCGTTATAAAGATTCTTGGGTAAGGCTCTTTTGTAATTCTGATATAAGGAAAAGATTTATCATCTTTAAGATTAATATTGTAATGCGGTCTATTCTCTTTAATTAAATTTGCTTCTGTTAACAAAGCTTCTACTTCTGATGAAACAACAATCCATTCCAAGTCAGATATTCTTTTTATCATTGATTGATTTTTTGGAGTTTGATATTTGTTTTTCTGGAAATACGAGCGAACTCTAACACGCAAATCCTTTGCCTTTCCAATATAAATGATTTCACCCTTATCATTAATAAATTGATACACACCCGGCTTTTTGGGAACATTAGGTATTTTATTTTTTAATGAATCATTCATTTGCAAAATTTACTTTTCTTTAACTATTTATAATCAAATCTTTTTCTATATAATTCTTTGATATTATCATTTAAAATTATCCTATCACAATTTCAATAATCATAAATAATATGGAAAAATCATTATGAATAATAAAGAAACAATTCATATGTCTATAAATGAATTCAAAGAAAATGGATACAAAGTAATTGATTGGATAGCAGATTATTACGAAAACATTGAATCTTATCCTGTTCTATCTCAAGCAAAACCAGGAGAGCTGCGAAATCATCTTCCTAAAGACCCTCCGCAAGATGGAGAAAAATTCAATAATATATTAGCTGAAATGGATGAGAAAATTATTCCAGGAGTCACTCATTGGCAATCACCTAACTTCTTCGCCTATTTTCCTTGCAATTCTACTGGACCAGCTATCCTGGGTGACCTATTATCAAGTGGACTAGGCGTTCAAGGAATGTTATGGGCATCAAGTCCAGCATGTACAGAATTAGAAAGTCATGTATTGGACTGGCTTGTAGAAATGTTACATCTTCCAGAAAAATTTAAATCAACTAGTCCTGGCGGTGGCGTAATTCAAGACACCGCTTCTAGCGCAACACTTTGTGCTCTAATTGCTGCTAGAGAGAAGGTTTCAAATAATAAAATAAATGAAAATGGATTTGATGACTCAATTAGAGTATATACTTCGAAGGAAGCACATTCCTCTATTGAGAAAGCAGTTAAAATAGCTGGAATTGGAAGAAAAAATATTAGATTAATTGAAGTGGATGATAATTTTGCAATGAATCCATTAAAATTGCGAGAGTCAATTGAACAAGATATAACCGATGGAAAAATCCCTGCATTTGTTTGTGCTACCATAGGAACAACATCTAGTACCGCAATTGATCCACTAAATGATATTGGAAAAATATGCAATGAATTTGATATATGGCTCCATGTAGATGCAGCTATGGCAGGATCTGCATCAATATGCCCTGAATATCGATTTATTCATGATGGTATAGAATACGCAGATAGTTATTGTTTTAACCCTCACAAATTTCTACTAACAAACTTTGACTGTAGTTGCTTATATGTTTCTGATAGAGATGCATTGATCAATTCTCTAACAATTAATCCAGAGTATTTAAAAACAGATGTTAGTGAATCAGATTCTGTATTTGATTTTAGAGACTGGCAAATACCGCTTGGTCGAAGATTTAGATCATTAAAATTATGGAGCGTTATACGATATTATGGAATTAATGGAATACAGTCACATATTAGAGGACATATTAAATCAGCGAAGCTATTATCGGATCTTATTACAGAAGATAACAGATTTGAAATAATAGCCCCAACAGTCCTTAACTTAGTTTGTTTTCGATATAAAAGATCTGATCAGTTTAATAAACTTCTCTTAGAAGAATTAAACAAAAGTGGAGCTCTGTATTTAGTACATACAAAATTAAATAATAAATACACTTTAAGATTTTCTATTGGACAAACAAATACGACTAAAGATCATGTATTAAATGCTTGGAAATTTATCTTGAAAAAAACTGAAGAATTGGAAAGAAATGGAGTTAAGTAGCTTTTTCAGCTAATTCAACTAAGACACCCCCTGTGCTTTTCGGATGAATAAAAACTATTTTATACCCTTCAGCTCCAATTGATGGTTTTTCAGAAACTATCGAAATATTATTTTCTTTAAGTTCATTTATTGCTTGATATATATCATCTACTTGAAAACATACATGATGTATTCCTTCACCCTTTTTATTTAAAAACTTTTCTATGGTTGAATCATCTGATATTGATTTTAATAGTTCAACTTTTCCACTTCCCGTATCATATATATCAGTTTTAACACCTTCATGCTCTACGACTTCAGTTGAGCTGTGCTTTATCCCTAATACATGCTCCCAAAAAGGTGAACGATTTTTAAGTTGTTCAACTGCTATTCCAATATGTTCAATGCTTAATATTTTCATTTTAAATTATTAAAATCTTTTTTGTATTCAGGGTTTAATTTGATACCTATTCCGTCTTCAGATGGTAGTTTTAATTTACCATCGATAATTTTAACTCCAACATAGGGGTCGTTGTTAATTAACTGATTACCATCTAAATCTGCAAAATCTACCTGAGGTGATAAATTTGACATAGCCGTTATACCAACAGAAGACTCCACCATACATCCCAACATTACTTTCATATCATATTGACGTGCTAAGTCAATCATCTTCTTAGCCTCAAATAGAGATCCACACTTCATCAATTTAATATTTATTCCATCGAATGCATGAGCAATATCAGGTATATTTAGTGATGTAATGCTGTTTTCATCAGCAATGAGGGGTAATGGTGATATTTCTTTTAATTTTGCCGTATCACCTAAATTATTAGCTTTAAAAGGTTGTTCTATAAATTCTACGTTATGATCTGCAAGCCATTTACACATTTCTATTCCCATATTTAGATTCCATCCTTCATTTGCATCTACCCTAATTAATTTATCTGTCTCATTTCGTATTAGCTTAATTAACTGCTTATCATCCTCAATACTTACCCCCAATTTGATTTTTAAAATTTGATAAGGATGAGCTTCTTCAATTTTCTTTGGAATTAAATCTAAATCTCCTATTGCAATAGTATATGACGTATATAACATATTAATACCAGATTCAAAATATTCAGAAATACGTCTATTATTTTTTTTTGCCCATAAATCCAGCCAGGCTGTACTTAATGCTGCTTCAAGAGAACTAATACCATTTGAATTTTTTTTACACCAAATAATACCTTCTTCTAGATTCAGATTATTATCAATATTATCGATAGATTTTAATTGAGTTAATATTTGATCCGTTGACTCATCATAACGGGCAGAAGGTGCCGCTTCTCCTCTACCTATATAATCCCCATCTGATATATATATATAAACAATATCATAATGTGAATGTGTGCTTCTTGAAATTCCGAAAGGATGAGAACAATTAATTCGATATGTTGTATAATCTAAATTCATTTACAACTGATAGGATTTAATGACGAAATTCTGGATCT
>JAYZKF010000158.1:0-2804 GCA_036163755.1 Fidelibacterota bacterium | reverse complement strand
TTAAACGATCTAAAGTGCGAATACTATAAGATGAAGAATTTAAATTGTTTATAACCTTGACAGTTTCACAGAATGGGAAAGAATAAAATAAACTTATAATGAATATTAATTTAATCCTGTACTTATTCATATCTTAGAAATTATATCTAGGATTGGGCAGAAAACAATAAATAGAATTAAAAGAAAATAGTTTATTGTTTATATAATAAACAAAAGCGCCCCACAAAATTGTAGGGCGCTTTATAACCTATTTATAGCACTATCTAATTTTTATTGTACCAAAATACAATAAGCATCAAAGCAAGTAGGCCAGCAAATCCAGCATCGCCAAATTTACTCATTAATTCACCTATTGCAGCGATAACGCCAAAGTAGTCGTCAAAGAGAATTCCGACCACGATGCCAAGTACAACTAGCCCTTTTAATAAGCCAGTTACATCATCGACAAATGAGGTTACGGTTTTAAAGGCCTTATCCATTTGTTATCTCCTAGGATTTTTATAGCAGAAAGGGCTCCTAAATGGAGCCCTAATATCTACTGGTTAACCTGCGAAAGAAACAAAGATTAATAGGGCCAATAGTCCAGAGAATCCTCCATCTAAGAAAGATTCAACTAGATCTACAATTCCGCCAATAGGGTCAAACCCTGTTGAGTAAAGGATGTTTACAAAAACAAACATCACTATAAGTGCTTTTATTAAGCCAACTACGGAATTGGCAATACCCTGTACGGTTGAAGTAAAATCAGCCATTAGGTTCCTCCTTGGTTAGGT
This sequence comes from Fidelibacterota bacterium, assembly GCA_036163755.1. Classification (GTDB taxonomy): domain Bacteria; phylum Fidelibacterota; class Marinisomatia; order Marinisomatales; family TCS55. The sequence goes on along the minus strand of JAYZKF010000158.1, from coordinate 2,031 downwards.
TAAATTGAACAAAAAAAGGGGGCAGGTATCCCTGCCCCCTCGAGTTCAATTCTTTCACGATTTTTGTATGTGGTTATTTGTTCCACTGTATTTTAACACTAGAATTTAAACAAAAAATAGAATTAAACAATAAAATAGAATCCATTATAAGTATTTTAATTTTTTCATCAATCATTATAAAATAAGTAACTAAAATCTCGTATTAATAATATCGAAAAATTTTGAAAATTACTCATATAAATGGAAGAGCAGTTTTGGATTCACGTGGAAATCCAACTGTTGAGGTAGACGTAATACTAGACGATGGTTCATTAGGGAGGGCAATTGTCCCATCTGGTGCTTCTACAGGTGAGTTTGAAGCTGTTGAACTACGCGACAATAATCCAAACTACTATTGTGGTAAAAGTGTAATCAATGCTGTGAACAACATAAATACTTCTATCAGTAATTTATTGGTAGGTAAAAATGCATCAGATCAAAGTTATATTGATCATGCTATGATAAAATTAGATGGTACTAGTAACAAAAGTAACTTGGGTGCAAATTCTATTCTTGGAGTATCAATCGCAAATGCAAAAGCAATTGCACAATCCAAAGGAATACCACTTTATAAATCATTATCTCAATCGAATAGTAAAATTCTACCTATTCCTATGATGAATATTTTAAATGGTGGTTGTCATGCTGATAATAATTTAGATATTCAAGAATATATGATTTCCCCTATTGGAGCAGAAACTTTTTCTCAATCAATTCAAATGGGGACCGAAACATTTCATTATTTAAAAGATATTTTAAAGAAGAAAAACTTAGCAACAACTGTTGGAGACGAAGGTGGATTTGCACCTGATTTAAGATCAAATGATGAAGCCATAGAATTAATATTAGAGGCTATAGAAAAAACACCATATAAAATAGGAAAAGAAATATTTATTGCTTTAGATGTTGCCGCAAGCGAATTATATAATGGAAAATACAATTTAAAATCAGAAAAAAAACAGTTTTCTACATCTCAAATGGTCAAATATCTCATAAATCTTGTAAATCAATATCCAATTATTTCGATTGAAGATGGGCTCGATGAAAATGATTGGATAGGTTGGAAATTGCTTACAAAAGAAATTGGCAATAAATGTCAAATTGTTGGTGATGATTTAACTGTTACTAATGTTTTACGTTTAGAAAAAGCTATTGAGGAAAAAGCAATAAATGCTATATTAATTAAACTTAATCAAATTGGAACTGTGACAGAAACTATCGAAACTATTAAACTAGCAAAAAATAATAATTGTGGCGTCATAATTTCTCATCGCTCTGGGGAAACAGAGGATGTTACTATAGCAGACTTTGCAGTAGCAATGGGTATGGGGCAAATCAAAACCGGGTCTATTTGTAGAACAGATAGAGTTGCAAAATACAATCAACTACTTAGAATTGAAGAAACTCTTAAATCTGAAGCTAAATACCCAGGAAAAGAGATTTTAGGCAAAAATTAATAGATAGTAAATAAGAATGAAAAAAAAACAATCTTTAACGTCAATTGAATTACAAAAAAAAGTAATTCGTGGGATTTTAACTATAGGAGCTTTAACACTTCTTATTATTTTTTTATTTGGTAATCACGGACTTTATCAACTTTATATTTTGAAGAAAGAACGAAATAGTATTCAAGAAAAAATAAATTTGCTAAGAGAGGAAAAAATAGCTTTGGAAGACGAAAAAACTAAATTACAAACTGATAATAAACATATTGAAGAAATAGCTAGAGAAAAGTATCGCATGTCTAAAAAAGGAGAAAGAGTCTTTAAAGTCATTGAAAAAGAAGAGCAAAACTAATCTCTATCTTGACTCTTACCTAAATTTCGACTGTGATTATATAAATCTTTTTTTTCCTTATCATCCAATCCGTCATATCCTACATCATTAATTTTATCTAATAATCGATCAATATTTCTTTTTGTAATATACTGCTTTGCTTGTTTTTTTTCTTCTCTTCTAGATCTTACTTCAAACAAAATAGAATTAAACAAA